>JAOZLU010000868.1 GCA_029934695.1 Desulfobacterales bacterium
CAGATGCTGCGCCACCGGTGTAAAGGCGGAACCTGACCTGTCCGCAAGGTACTTATGCGGAACATGGTAAGCCCGTATCTCTCCCTCCGGGGAAAGCGAACCGCAGGGAACGAATCTCCGGAACTCACAGAGGCACAGCGCGGAGAACTGAACAGAAGAATTGATTCGTATCATGCCGGTTCTTTCAGAGGAAGATCATGGGAAGACATTAAGAATGACTATTGGAAATCGGAACAGACATGAAGGAGAAACAGGGTGTCGAGACAGAGCTGCGGGCCAGTCCGGTTCCAATGAAAAAAAATAACCGGCGATGAAGCGGACGGAAAAAGCCCCGCCGCTCAACTCTGACGTTAGGGTGCGACACAAAGTCGCAATGTTTAGTGTTTTCAGTAAGTTATAATTTCTTGAAAACTTGGTATGTTCCTACCAAATCCCTACACGGGCATGCTGTCGGAGGGCCGGAACAGGATGCCGAAAGAAGCGAATGCCCGGCTGTAACGGCCGGGATACCGGGGATATTCCCGGCTCCGTAAGGAGGCAGACGTTCGGCGGGTCTCTGATCACGCAAACTCCGGAGAAATCAGATGAAAGCGGAGAAAGCAGATGACGTCCTCCGGGATGGTGCGCTCCGTATGCCTCGGCTATTCTGACAGTCGGAAAGTAACGTGAAGTACATGAGCGGTCAGCAGGTTGGAGCCTACCGTATCGTTGCAGTGGGAAAATGCAAAGGTGTCCTGTCTTGGAAACTGGAAAAAATCGGCAAATAATTTTTTTTCAGCAATTGTCCGGAAAGCGGTGGGAACCGTCTTAAACGTCATATATGACGTTGATTTTTATGACTTTTCTCACGGATTCCGAAAAGGTCACAGGCAATTCACGAAATTCGTGAGCAATGCCTGAAACTGAACATCAACTGGATCGTTGACGGCACTGTGAGCGATGACGACCGCTGGCTGAGAATCAACACACCCCCTTCGGGGTGTCGCTCATCCTGATGATTATTTTTTTGATATATTTTGGTTTTAACAATCAAAAAATCTTCTGATCTAAATAAATTAGCTTGAAGAAAATGATTATTGAAAAATTCAATCAGTTCAGGCACTTTCGCAAAAAATAGGCTCTTGAACTATAAGTGCAGAGGAGAAATACTATGAAAGGTGCAATTGCAAACTGCATGGCAAAGCTTGTAATAGATAAAAGGGGCATCGATATATGGGAAAAAGTTCTTGAAAATGCAGGACTTGATAAAAATACAAAATTTTTAGTGATTCAAGATATTGATGATAATACTGTAATGAAAGTTATTAATTCTGTATGCACAGTGTTGAACAAATCCTTTCAAAAAACAGCAAATGCTTTTGGTATCTATTGGATGAATTATTACGCTCCAAAATTATATCCAATATATTTCGAAAATCCCAAAACAGCAAAAGAATTTTTGCTGAGAATGAATGAGGTTCATAATCAAATTACAAAAAATATTAAAAATGCTTCCCCTCCAAGTTTTGAATATGAACAACCGGATGAAAAAACGCTTATAATAACTTATAAATCGAAACGTGATCTGATGATTTTTTTTATCGCACTAATACAAGGTGTCGGTAAGTATTTTAATGAAAATCTGACAATCATACAGACAGGAAAGAATAAAGTAAAAATAATATTTCCATTTTAACCACAGAGGACACAAAGGGGGCACAAAAGCTTAAACCTGCACGTTCGGCCGGATCTGTCTGAGGGCAGGTGCGGGAGCCTCCCCTGAATCCGTTATAATCAGCCTTTTTTTATTATAAAAAAGTGGAAAGTGGGGAGCTGAAAAACCGGGCTTTTGACAAAAACCCGGCTTTTTTATTTGACAAATATCCCAACTCAGCTTGACAGATTCATAAAACTTTGAGCAAGGTCAAATTATTATTGAATTCGCTTTCGTATTCAACTAAATTGACGTTCCTTGTTGGATGACAAATTGCAAATCTGCCCTACAACATGCGTCAAAAATGATTTGTTTACAGAAGATGATTAAAAATGGTTTAAAATAATTGCCAAAAGGAAGAAAGGAAGATTTGATGAACAAAGGAGATTTGATTAGCGAGGTCGCAGAAGTTTTAAGCAGCAAAAAAGAGGCTCAGGCCGCAGTGGAATGTGTTCTTTCAACAATCACCGATGCATTGAAAAATGAAGAATCCGTCACGCTGGTCGGATTCGGAACCTTCAAAGTGAGCAGAAGGGAAGCAAGAAAGGGAAGAAACCCCCAAACCGGTGAGGAAATGGACATTGAAGCAAGAAATGTCCCCAAATTTGTTCCGGGAAAGGGTTTGAAAGAGGCTGTGAAA
>JAOZLU010000869.1 GCA_029934695.1 Desulfobacterales bacterium
CCCTTCCGTCCCTTCCCGACCCAAGAACAATATTATTGGTGATATTTGCCATATCCCTCCTTTTTTGGACACAGGCGTTTGAGTTTATCTATCTGGATTCAAAGATTGAAAGACTCACCATCTCTCTCGGAGATGTGTTCATGGAAAAAAATTTCAGGAATGACATCGCCCTGATTGCCATTGAAGATAAAAACTTTGGCATAAACTGGCGGGGAAGACACGCCATGTTGATAACCAAGCTTTGCCAAGCCGGAGCCAGAATCATTGCCTTTGATATGTATTTTCAAGACCTGAGCAAATTTGACGAGGATTTTGTAGGAGCTGTCAAACAGGCAAAAAAACACGGAACAGATGTCATTATCGGCATATCACAATTTTTGGGAAAAAAACCGGAGGAGATCAAAAAACTGGAAGAAGCGGCCAGCGGATACGGAATTCTCTGCATTAACGAAACATTGCTATACTCAACAAAGGCTCCGTTATTGGTCATAAAGGAAAAAGGAGATCACCTTGATTCTCTGTCTCTCATAATTGCCAAAACTTTTTATTCCGAGGATATTGTTGAAGTAAAAGAAAAAGAGACCATCCTGAAAATTCCCGGTAAGCCAATTATGAGAATACCGCTTTCCAATGTAGAATTCTCCAGAGATTCCTGTCCTTCCATCCGGGAAGGGGATATGGTTTCTGATATGTTTGTTGATCTGTCTCCTGCCGGTGTTCTCAAATCCCCAGAACGGCGTTTTGTCTATGGTGACATTATCTCATCATCATGGTCGGACGACAGGCTGAGGCGGAAGTTTGAAGGAAAAATCGTTCTGATGGGTGTGCAGATACCCAAAAGAGACTGTGTGGGCGTTCCCAGGTGGCCTGAAAATGAGAAATGCGCCTTTGGTATGGAATTGCATGCAGACATTCTCAATACAATTTTGAGCGGCATCCATACCCGTGTGCTTCTGAAATGGAAACAAATCGCTTTCATTGTCGCATTCGCTGTGCTGGGGGCCTTTCTTGCCTGCATACGAAAGACGACTTCCCGCACTTTCCATATCAGCCTGCTTTTGCTGAGCCTGATATTCATATTTGAAGCAACTTTGCACTCTTATATTCACTATAAGATACTGCTGTACCCGTCTTATTATGCCGCATCGCTGATTTTTGCATACATTGCCGAAAGGTTGTCAGATGACAAAAAAGCGTAAAAGATTCTTTTGGCTGCGTATGACACTGTTTCTGTTTTACCTGATGATGCCTGTCATCATTATTGTCTTACATCTTCCCTCTGCTACTCTGGAAAAAATAGTAGTCGTAGGAAGTGAGGACAACAAGGGTTCAGCAGCCGAAACCATAGTCATCACTCGTGCCGAAAAGACGCTTGATGTTGAAGAGGGAATGAAACTGAGGCCCGGGGATAAAATAAGAAATTATGGCAAAGCAAAAACAGAGATCAGTATCAGAGCGATTCAACTGACAATTGGAAGTAGCATCATTCTCAAGGAGGCCCGGGTGACACTTAATGAAGGTGCGGAAATCATAATTCTGGACCCTGCCTTCCAACTTTTAAGGCCCGAATCTTCTTTTCGTTTGGAAAAAGGAGAGATTCATATTGAAACAAGGCGATATCCTTTCAGCGTGGAAACAAAATATGTGAGAGCCGGAACAAAAGGGACGGAATTTCTCGTCAAAGCAGAAGAAAATAACAGGGTGACTATCATTGTGTCGGAAGGAACCATCCTGCTGGAATCCAGAACAGATGCCTGGGATACGGAGGAACTGAAATCACCTGTGGAAGTAGTTATTATGGGCAAAGGCCGTCCCGTCCAAAAAAGTATTGCATCCAATGCAATAGACAAAAAATTCAAATGGATCAGCGGTATTCAGAATATCGCCACATCAAAAGAACTTTTTTGGGATTATCCCTTCACAGGATTGTTCAGCGACTGGTATATCCGAATCAGAATGAACACCCTGATGAAAAAAGAAGAGACTTACAGAACATTTCACGATGAATACACCGATGACTTATCTGAACTGGATTTCAATCCCGGCCCTCTGACAATTGAGTTTGTGACTGCCAGCAATGATTTTTTTGAAGCGCAGGTCACATATTCACGAATCCCGGGATATATATGGACCATTGATTCTGACAGAAATATCGGATTTTTCAAAGACCCTGAGCGAAGTTTCTCGGAAACAAAAATCAGTCTTGTCGGCATAATCCTTTTTGCGGTCTTTTTCTTCCTGTTTGCGAAATTCATTCGATACAGATTGAGGAAATAGGCGGAGAGGTTCCGCCTGTGCCCGCTCGCCTGGGATTGGCAAATCCCA
>JAOZLU010000254.1 GCA_029934695.1 Desulfobacterales bacterium
TGTTTGATGTTTGATGTTTGATGTTTGATGTTTGATGTTTGATGTTTGATGTTTCTAACGGATTTTGTGGTGCCCTCTGTGGTCAGAAAACGGATTCAGACCACAAAATCCGTTAGAACCAGGGATGTTTGATGCCGGATATTCGAGCGGTTCGGATTTGTCAATCCGAACCGAGCGTGAAAGGCAATCCGCTCCTGCCGGAACTGTCCATGACATCTTTTCCTTGATAAAAGATGTCTTTGCCAAACAACATGAATGGACAAAAGATGAGTGAGGGTAAAATTATGAACAACATGAATGCAATCACCTGGGAGATCAGCCAACTTGTGGAAACCCGCTTGTTTCCGGACAGACAGGCTGTATTACGCAGTGCATTGCGGGCATTGTTTCAAATCCGACCCGAACTCAGACTGCAAATGGTCATTCGGACATATACGACCGGCCAGATCAGTCTTGGAAAAGCCGCAATGCTGATGGGAATTTCCCATTCAGAAATGAAGGACATGTTGGCGGAGCATGGCGTGAAGATACATCTTGGCCCCCTGACCCCTGATGAATTGCGAAGGGATGCGGAAAATGCCTGAATAATTGATAATTGATAATCACCATCGGGAATACTTACGAATTATTAATTATCAATTGCCAACTATCAATTGCCAACTATCAATTATGCAAAGATACATACTCTCAAGAGTAATCCAATCCATACTGATTCTTTTCGGTGTGTTGTTCATAATCTTCTTTATGCTTCAGCTGACCGGGGATCCGGTATCGCTGATGGTCTCCCGCAATGCCACTCCTGAACAGATTGAGGCATTACGTGAGGAAATGGGGTTTAACCGTCCCATGGTCATCCAGTTTGCAGATTTCATAACCGGGGCAGTTGTGGGTGATTTCGGAATGTCACTCCGCCATCGGCAGCCTGCCATGAAACTGATCCTTGAACGGCTCCCGGCCACTGTGGAACTCGCTGCTGTGGCCCTGCTTCTTTCCCTGGCCATCGGTATTCCACTGGGGCTGCTCGGAGGCTCCAATCCCAAGAGCGTATGGGACACACTGGCCAGGGGTGCGGGGCTTATGGGGCAGACCATTCCCAATTTCTGGCTCGCACTGATCCTGATCGTGGTTTTTTCTGTCAATCTGGGATGGTTTCCCACATTTGGTCGGGAAACTTATGAGTTCATGGGATTGAACCTGCCCACAAGATCGGTGATCCTGCCTAGCTTTGCTCTGGGATTGTTCACCACCGGCCAGATAGTCAGGTTCACCCGTTCCGCTGTGCTGGAGATCAAAAATGAGGATTATGTGCGTACAGCATACAGCAAGGGCCTGTCAGAGAACCATATCTATATAAGGCATATTCTCAGAAACGCCTCAATTCCCCTGATCAGCATTGTGGGGGTCCAATTCGGTTATCTGCTCAGTGGCTCGATTTATATTGAAACCATTTTTTCCTGGCCCGGACTGGGGAATCTTCTGGCCGAATCAATCGGAAATCGTGATTTTGCCCTTATACAGGCGATTGCCTTTTTTACGAGCCTTGTTGTGGTGGCACTGAACCTGCTGACCGACATTGCTTATGGCCTGGCTGACCCGAGAATCAGGTACGGAGATTAAAAAACCGGGTTTGCCGGACGGGGTTTGTAACCCCGGACAATCTTTTTGTTAAAAGCTGTAACACGTTTCAGGAAAAGTGTGACATGTTAAAAATGGATATAAGTAAAATGCGGAGATTGCCGGAAATGAACTCCGGGAAATCGTATGAATTGTCTGAAACTGTCCGAGAATTGGGAAAAACCGTCACAAATCTCTGTGAATCACTTGAAAATATTTTCCTGCGTACACAGTTGGCCGAACTGATTGAACATTATTATGATATTGGAAAAATAAAGGATATTTACGAAGTATTTGGTGGCTATGTGAACCGGAGTTTTGTTTTTTCAGTTGAAAAAAGCGGTATGACAAACTTTTATTTTCTGCGAAAATACAAAAAAGGCATAAGTGAAGACGAAATTCAGTTTGAACATTCTCTTATAAATCACTGCATAGCAAACGGTCTGTCAATCGGAGCGGGGGCCATTGAAAATAAAAGAGGGTCGTCTTATGTGAAACCGGCAGACAGCAGAAATTTCTTTGCTGTTTACGAGTTTCTTGAAGGTGAGGACAAGTTTGCATGGGATAACCCGGTCCTGAACGACAGGCAGTATGCCAGTGCGGCAGAGGCATTTGCAGTGCTTCATAATTCTTCAAGAAATTTTGATCCCAAAGGATTTCAGCGGCATGAAGTTAAAGCAGCAGACCTTGTGCCCACTTTCGTTTCAATATTCCGCGAATATGCCGAAAAGGAACTTTGCTGCAAGTTGCACAGCTATTTTCTCGAACATATTGATGATATTGTCAAAGTGACAGAAAAGAATCTGATCCCTGAGGGCGATCTGAAACAGTTTCCTTTAATTCCTGCACACTATGACTTTCATCCCGGAAATCTTAAATGGGACGGCGACCAAGTAGTTGGCATATTCGACTTTGATTGGTCAAAAATAGATGTGCGGCTGTTCGACATTTGTATGGCCCTGATATATTTTTGTACCAACTGGAAAGATTTGAAAGACGGAGAATTCAAACCTGAGCAATGTGCTATCTTTTTAAACAAGTACCAAAATAAACTGAAAAGTCTCAACGGTTTACAGCCGCTTTCTGAAACTGAGCTGAAAAATCTGCATATCATGCTGGCCATCGCCAATGTTTACCTTATAAAATGGGAGCTTGCAGAGTTCTATTCAAATCCGGATTCAAATGTTTATGAATATCTTGCATATCTGAAACATAATATAAGAGTGATGCAGTGGATCGAAAAGCATGAAGATGAAATAAATTCCATGATTGAGAGTGTGGTCAGATAATATCCTTGTCGGAATCAGGAATCAGGAACTGGGAATCAGAAACTAAGGAATTAAAACAGACAAATGGAAAATGGAAAGTCCGCAGGACTTAGCACAGGACTGAGAATTGATGAGAGAGCAGAGTCAGGTTTTCTGCACAGCCTGTCTTATGTTGGCAAACTCCTCTGGCGGGACAAAGCCGGTATGATAGGACTGATCATGTTTCTGACAGTGGCGGCCGCTGCAATTTTTGCTCCCTGGCTGGCCCCATACAACCCTCTTAAACAGGATCTGCGCTCTGCAAAAATCCCCCCGGCCTGGACCGAAAGAGGAGATATAAGTCATCCTCTGGGAACCGACAATCTCGGGCGCGACATACTGAGCCGGATCATCTATGGCAGCCGGGTCTCTCTCACTGTCGGATTTTTCGGGGTGCTGATCGCCTGCAGTCTCGGACTTCTGATCGGCCTGATTTCCGGTTACGCAGGAGGCAGGACGGATAATATGATCATGGCAGGGGTGAATCTTATTCTTGCCCTGCCATATCTGGTATTTGTTGTTTTTATTGCAGCGATTCTGGGCAGAGGGCTGCTCATCGTGATTCTGATTTTCGGGTTTACCGACATTCCCATTTTTGTCCGTATCACACGGGGAGAAGTTCTGCGTATTCGTGAATCAGGGTATGTTGAATCTGCCATGAGCATCGGTGCTTCAAAATGGCGCATTATTTTCAGGCATATTCTGCCCAACCTGATCGGCCCGCTGATCACCATTGCAACTTTTGAAATGTCTGCCATGATTTTTTACGAGGCAGGCCTCGGATTTCTGGGACTGAGTGTGCCGCCCAGTGTGCCGAGTTGGGGAAACATGCTTGCCACAGGGCGCAAATATCTTACTATTTATCCATGGATTGCCACGTTTCCGGGACTTGCCATTGTATTCACAGGCCTGGGAATGAATCTCCTCGGAGACTGGTTCCGGGATGTCTTGGATCCGCGTATGCGGCGAGTGAAAAAATAAGGGTGAGAGGTAAGGGGTAAAATTTAAAACTTTACCTTTACCCTTTAACCTGGACCGAGCGGTCGGGATATATTGAAATGATTCTGGAAGTTAAAAATCTTGTACTCCGGTTTTATACGTTTGACGGTGTCATACATGCTTTAAACGGGGTCTCTTTTGACCTTGAAGCAGGCGAAACCCTTGCAATTGTCGGCGAAAGCGGCAGCGGAAAAACTGTTGCCATGATGTCGCTGCTTAATCTGCTGCCAGTTCCTCCTGCAAAAATTGAACAGGGAGAGGCGATTTTTTATGATGACAAGGGACAGGTGGACTTGTTACGCACAACAAAACAGGAAAGGTGTCGGATTCGCGGGGGAAGAATCGGGTATATTTTTCAGGATGCCCTCAGCGCGTTAAATCCTGTCATGACAGTTGGCCGGCAGATCAGCGAGTCTCTGACTGAACATCTCGGAATGACTTATGCCGAGGCATACAAAAGGACCATTGAATTGCTTAAACATGTCGGCATTCCCGGGGCAAAGCAGCGGTACAAAAATTATCCCCACCAGTTTTCCGGGGGGATGCGCCAGCGGGTGATGATTGCCATTGCCATTGCATGCAATCCGAAAATCGTCATTGCTGATGAACCGACCACTGCCCTTGATGTCACGGTTCAGGCCCAGATAGTTGACCTGACCCGGCAACTTCAGAAGGAACTCAGTATCGCTGTCATCTGGATCACCCATGACTTGGGAGTTGTGGCTGGCATTGCAGACCGGGTACTTGTCATGTACGCAGGAAGCCCCGTGGAAATCAGCCCCGTGGATGACCTGTATGAAAATCCCCGGCATCCTTATACAAAAGGACTGCTGGCTGCACTGCCCCGCATGGATCAGAGCGTCAGAAAGCTTGTGAGCATTGAGGGTGCGCCGCCTGATCTGCTGGAACCGCCTCGCCATTGCCAGTTTGCATGGCGCTGTTCCCTTGTCTCTGAACGCTGCTGGCAGGAAATTCCATTGCCGGTTGAAACAGGTCCCCGGCACTTTGTCAGTTGCTTTGCAGACCCGTAAATCTTAATTTTTTAATCTTGCTCTTCTCCTAAAGCAACCAAAAAATTGCGTTTGAGCGTCATGCCAACAAGGAAACATTTAATGCAACACTGGTTTTTTCTATCTGCCGCAATCGCCCTTGAGGTGGCAGGCACCACCTCAATGAAGTTCTCTGAGGGGTTTACAAAGCTTGCTCCTTCGGTGCTTCTGTTCATGTTTTATGCGGCCTCATTTGTGGCGCTCACCCTTGCGCTCAAGAAAATCGAAATCAGCATAGCATATGCTGTATGGTCCGGTGCCGGCACCGCCCTTATTGCAGCAATTGGAATTTTATATTTTCGTGAGGCGGCCACCACTCTGAAACTCGTCAGCATTCTGCTGATCATTGCCGGTGTTGCAGGTCTTAGTCTCAGCGGGGCAAAATAGTGAACTGCCAACAACGGATTCCGGGGATGTCGATGCTAACGCGTCACCCTGAACAGGCAAGTCGGAGGCAGGAGCAAAGGAATGAGAAAAAATCCTTTTCTCACACCAAATCCGTGTGGATAAATGCACAATCCGTGCAGAAAATCCGGACATCCTTCAAAAAAGGCGGAAGATGAAAAAAATGTCTGACAACACACAATCAAAAAAGCAGAACAGGGAAAAGAAGATTCTGGTTCGGGTTGAACAGGTGAAAAAACATTTTCCTGTGATGCGCGGCATGATCTGGCAGAAACAGGTGGGCGCGGTCAAAGCTGTGGACAATGTCTCCTTTGACATCAGCCAGGGTGAGACACTCGGCGTGGTAGGAGAGAGCGGATGCGGAAAATCCACGACAGGCCGGGTCATCCTGCAATTGCAGAGAGCCTCGTCAGGCCGGATTTTTTTTGAGGATATTGATCTGACAGAGCTTGATGACAAAGAACTGATCAAGATACGCCCCAGAATGCAGATGATTTTCCAAGATTCCTATGACTCCCTGAATCCGAGGCATTCTGTGGGACATATCATTGCCGAACCCATGGTGATCCAAGGTGTGATGAGCATCTCCCAGATGCGCGGACGGGTCATGGAACTGCTGGAGTTGGTGGGACTCAATCCGAATCATTTTTCCAGGTTCCCCCATGAGTTTTCCGGGGGCCAGCGCCAGCGCATAAACATTGCCCGGGCCCTTGCGCTCAACCCGGATTTCATTGTCTGTGACGAGCCTATATCAGCATTGGATGTATCCATACAGGCTCAGACAGTCAACCTGTTTGAACATCTTCAGAAGCAGCTGGGGCTGACCTATATGTTCATCTCCCATGACCTCAGCATGGTTCAGCATATTTCCGACCGGGTGGCAGTGATGTATCTTGGCAAAGTCATGGAACTGGCTGACCGGGATGATCTTTTCAGTGATCCGCTTCATCCATATACTCAGTCGCTGATATCTGCTGTTCCCACACCTGACCCGAAACAGGAACGAAACCGCAGGCGGGTAATGTTGGAAGGAGAGGTTCCCAGCCCGGCAAATCCGCCCCGCGGGTGTGTCTTTAGCACACGCTGTCCCCTAGCCGGGGATTTATGCGGAAAAATCCCTGAATACAGGGAAGTTCAGGCTCGCCATTTTGTCGCATGCCACTTGGCAGATGGCAAAGGCGGAAGTAAAATTATGAATGGTGAATAGTGAATCAGGAGTTATATCAATGAACTATCCTTTGAATGCTGATGTGCATTGCACAGACGGGCGGTATGGCCGCTCGACGTACATTATTCTGAATCCGACCGCTGAAAAGGTTACGCATCTCGTGGTAAAGGATCGCAAGTCACCCCGTTCCGAGCGTCTGCTGCCTGCAAAATGGATAAAGGAGGCGACTACTGAACTGATTCTGGTCAACGGAACCAAAAATGAGGTAAGGACCTTGGATCTCTTTGATCAGACCGACTTTGTTCAGAGAGATGTTCCTCATTATGCAGCCGATCCCAAGCTAACCCTGATCTGGCCCCGGACAGTGTCAGCCAAGCGAATTGTCTCTGACAGGCACCGCCATTTTCCGAACTGTGACTTGGCTGTCCGCCTGGGAACCCAGGTGAGGGCCACAGACGGACGCATCGGTGAGGTGAATGAATTTATCGTGAATTCTGACAGGTGGCAAATCACCCATATAGTGCTGCGTGAAGGACTTCCCTGGGATAAGAAGCAGGTTTCGATTCCTGTATCTGAGATTGAACGGATAGAAGAAAAAACAGTTTACCTGAAAATAAACAAACAGGCCGTTAAAAATCTTCCGGCGACTTCGATACGGCGGTGATATGGCTTTTCCAAAAAAGAATCCCCCCACTATATATTTGCCGGACGGGGTTTGCAACAGACATTTCGGACGGGGCTACAGACCCATATGCATCAAACTAAGGTCGTAACTGTCTGTTTTTATTGATCCATGATGTGCCGGACGGGGTTGCAAACCCCGTCCGGCAGTCTTAGCTTGATGCATATGGGTTGCAGACCCCGTCCGCCCCTGTCATTTCCTCAGAAGGTGTCTGAAAAATAAAACAGCTGTCCATAAAACCAGGCACTGGTTCAGTCCAATGGAATTTTTAAGGAAAATCAACCGGATTTGTCTGAAAAAACAGAAGGTGAAAAATGAAAATCAGCAACGTCTCCGAAATGAGAGAACTCGACAGAACCGCCATAGAAGAATTTGGCATAGCGGATGAGCTTTTAATGGAGAATGCCGGCCACGCGGCGCACCATGTTCTTTCTGAAAAAATCGGCATCAGAGGCAGAAGATTTCTTGTGTTCTGCGGCATCGGCAATAATGGGGGAGACGGATTTGTCATTGCGAGGAAAATTCACTCCGACGGCGGCGAGGTTCAGGTTTTTATTTTGGGAGACCCCGATAAATTCAAAGGAGCGGCAAAACTCAATCTTGATATTGCCCGCAATCTGCCCATAAATGTCCGGCAGATCGAATCCGTCAAATCTGTGAAAATGGATATTTATCACTGTGACACCATTGTGGACGCTATTTTCGGCACAGGACTGACGCGGGATGTCGGGGGACTGTATCGTAATATTGTCGAACAGATCAATGACAGCGGAAAAACCGTGTTAAGCGTTGACATTCCCTCCGGCATTGACGGGAATACCGGCCAGATAAAGGGAGTGGCAGTGAACGCTGATTACACTGTCACCTTCGGCCTTCCGAAAATCGGAAACATGCTTTTCCCCGGATATGAGCAATGCGGAAAACTGTATGTCACCCACATCTCCTTTCCGCCGTCCATGTATGAATCCCTGAAAACAGAGATCAATGTTCCGGTGAGACTTCCGACCAGAGATAAAAACGGTCACAAAGGAGATTTTGGAGAAGTTCTCTTTATTGCCGGCGCGGCCGGCTATTACGGCGCACCCTATTTTGCAGCCTTGTCTTTTCTCAAAACAGGCGGCGGATATTCACGCCTTGCCTCGCCCGAATCCATCACGCCGTTTATCGCCAGCAAAGGCAGCGAGATTGTCTTTATTCCCCAGAAAGAAACCGCCTCAGGAAGCATTTCCCTTGTGAACAAGGCCGCGCTGCTGGAGCTTGCCGAGAAAATGGATATGGTGGTCATGGGCCCTGGACTGTCCTTGGAAAGGGAAACCCTGGAACTCATGAGAGAACTGGCCTGGGAAATCAGCAAACCCATTCTCATTGACGGAGACGGTATTACAGCAATATGCGAAAATCCTGAAATCATCAGAGATCGGAAAGCTGAGACGATTCTTACGCCTCATTTGGGAGAGATGTCCAGAATCACAAAAATGAGTGTAAGCGAAACAGATATAAATAAGACAGCGATTCTCCGAAACACCGCGAAAGACCTGAATGCGACAATTGTGCTGAAAGGTGCGCATTCACTGATCGGATATCCTGACGAAAGTGTCTTTGTCAACATGAGCGGAAACTCAGGCATGGCAACTGCGGGATCCGGAGATATTCTCGCGGGAACCATTGCCGGCATGTTCGGTCTGGGGCTGCCCATTCAGGATGCGGTGAGAAAGGGCGTGTTTATTCACGGGCTTTCCGGGGACCTTGCAGCCGGGGACATAGGAGAAGACGGCCTGACCGCCCAGGACATACTTGAGTACCTGCCGCTTGCCGTGAAGATGGATCGGGAGGGACTGAATGAGACACTCAGCGAACGCTATATCGGCGTACGAGTGATTTAGGAAAGGAACGGCCCATGACATCGGCTCGCCGATGACATACGCACATAAGAAAATCCCTGGTTGTAGGGTGGGTGGAGGA
>JAOZLU010000255.1:0-5499 GCA_029934695.1 Desulfobacterales bacterium
GTAAAATTCAACAAAGCCTTTTTATTATTTTACGCCGGTCGTTCTCCGCCATTGCATTATAAGGAGAATGGTCGGCGTTTTTGTTTTTTTAACCTTTTTCAAAAAAGCGAGTCGCACCTTTAATAAAAAGATAAGGAGGAAATGCAGATGACAGTATATGCAGATTCAACCCGGCAAATTGACGAATTGTTCGCAAAAATGCAGGAGGACAGCGACTTCCTCGCACTGCTCACAGAATCCCTGAAGCAAGCAAGGGAGATCGCACAGGCACAACTTGACCCTGCCCTGTATAAGGCACTCACATGGCCTGCGGACGTTCCCGAATATAAAGTGTACCTGAATGAGTTTTCGCAGTGGATACCGCGGCAAAGCAGTGACGACGCATGGAAAAAGCCGGGTACCGACGAACAACAGGAAGTCTATGACCGCCTTTGCCATTTCTACTGGCTCGTCAACCAGAAGGTCGGGCCGAACAATGATACCATTGTGCAGAACTGTAACTACTTCAATGTGACACTTGTCTATCTTGCCGAGCATTGGGGCGATTTCCTCAATACGACGGATTCCTTCAGCCAGGAGACCATGGACTCGTTCATCAATGATTCCCCGGACTATGCGGTGCAGGATTCGATGACTGACGGCCGTCCCAATGCACCGAGCGGATGGCTGACCTTCAACCAGTTCTTTGCTCGTGAGCTGAATCCCGGGTTGCGTCCCATAGCCAGCCCTGCCGACAATCTGATCGTCACGTCACCGGCCGACTGCACCTTCAGGGCCAAGTACGCTGTCGGGGCGGATTCGGCCATTCCGGGGATCACGGTCAAGAAGACCCACAAATTCGCAAGCATCGAAGATCTGATCGAGGGCAGTCAGTACGGGAGTTCATTTGCCAACGGAACATTCGTGCATTACTTCCTGGGTCCGTACTCCTACCATCGCTTCCATGCACCCGTGGCGGGCATTGTGCGGGAGTGCTGTCCGGTCAGAGGGCTTGTCTGTCTCGATGTCGGGATCGACAAACAACAGTTTCACGCCCCCGACAGTTCGGAGGGCGGCTACGAATTTGCACAGGCCCGTGGAATCATCATCATTGACACGACGTACTCCCGCTTCGGCAATGTCGGTCTCGTGGCCACTGTTCCGGTGGGGATGGCTCAGGTCTCGTCCGTCAATATGACGGCCACGGTCGGCAGCAATCTGCTCAAAGGCGATGAGTTCGGCTACTTCCTCTTCGGGGGATCCGATATCATTGTCCTGTTTCAGGAGGGTGTGAAACCGCGGATTGACACCGGCTCACAGTACCGCCACTATGGCACACAGATCGCCAACTGCGGCTGAGAGATAACCGATTGGCAAACCGGGCAGCATTTTTGCTGCCCGCAACCAAAAAATGAAAGGATTTTTGTCAGTCAGACGGTTTTTTTGATTAGTGCTCTTGTTCCCAAGCCGGGCTTGGGAATGAGGAGAAGGAGAAACTTTACAATTAACCCTCATTCCGGCGTGTTGCGTATGCCTTGTATGGGAACGAGACTAAACGGGCGGCGTTTTTGTTTTTTTAACCCTTTATTGGAAATTACATTAGGAGGAACTATGAACACAAACAATCAACTCGTCAATGCATGGATATATTTGGATGAAGATGAGCCTGGCGGAACGAATTACAACAGTTCCGACAGCTGCTACCAGACGCTCATCCGAAACAATGTTTATCAGCCTGTTGATGTCCTGTTCATTTGCTTTGTAACCACAACCCCTACAAACAAGTCCACTGTTCCTGTCGGAAACGGTTCTTCGTACACGATTAAAATGGAGGATGCCTTACATCCCGAAGGACTGACCAATCAGGATTACATGCATAATGTGATCAGGGATGCCCGGAAAAACAACCCTGACATTAAAATCGCGGTTACGCTGAACTGGGGTAAATCTGGAAACCAGATTTCAAATATATTTTCAAACTCCGATTATTCATCCCAGCAGAATGCCGACAACTTCGCTGCCAACCTGATGACCTATTTGAAGAATTATGGTCTGGATGGTTTTGACATAGACTGGGAGTCGCCGATTTCCACCCAAACCACCCAGGAACAATTCAGGCTTCTGGTCAATGCCATAGGCGGACAGTTTAAACAAGAAACAGATAAACACTATTATCTGACGCTCTCCCCCGCCGAAGTAGGAAATCTGGATGCCACGGCTGTAAACGAAAACATGGACTTTGTGAACCTTCAACTGTATTCGGGATTTACATCTCCAGACAAGTTTAAAGGAGTCACCCCGGAACTATTCGCCTATGGTGCAAAGTTTGAGTCTGTGTCCGCTTCTCAACCGGCCGGTTATCAGACGGCTCAAGAGGCTTATCAGGATAACGAAAAGAATTACCGCTACGGCATATTTACCTGCTGGCGTTTGAATTCGGGCAACTACGAGTTTGAGCAGACGCAACAGCAACTGCTGTATCAGTTGGTTTTCCCAACTGCCGCCACAGGACAATTTCATGGCGACAGAATGTATGGAGCAGGTAATCAATATCTTGTGCCGAATCAGGTGGTATGTTCCAGTGAAGAGCGGTTTGTGCTGAGATATCAGTCTGACGGGAATCTGGTTATTTATGATGTTCAGAAGAATAACAAGGCAATCTGGGCAACCAATACAGACGGACAGGCTGCCTGGAGAACTTACATGCAATCCGACGGAAATTTTGTGGTTTATTCATCCGAGGGGCATCCGATATGGGCTTCCGACACCGCGGGTCATCCGGATTCGAAAATAATCATGCAGGATGACGGGAATCTTGTCATTTATGACAAAAACGACAGACCGATATGGGCTTCCGATACCTAAATCGGCTAGATCTGCTTTCTTTGAACCGAAACCGGCGTGACGAATATCCTCACGCCGGACCTCTCCTCGGTTTCAGGAACAGTTTGCAGTAACAATTTAAAGATTACTGTGAGGGATGAACGGGTGGATGTTTTTTGGATGATCCCCATTTCCGAGGCGGAATTCAGATTTGTTCTTGACCATGGGCCAGAGGCATTTGACGATCTTCTGGCCGAGGAGGATCCCGATCTCATAGATCCCACCAGACCCTCTCTTTTGGTTTAAGGTAGCAACTATCAGCCGAGTACACGATGCAGAATGTTCAAATTAAAGAAAGGAGAATTATTATGCCAGATCCGTTTATTGGTGAAATCAGAATGTTTGCAGGTAATTATGCTCCGAAAGGATGGATGGCCTGTGAGGGTCAAATTCTGTCTATACAGGAGTACCCGAGTTTTTATGCAGTCATTGGAACAATGTACGGGGGCGACGGGACAACAAACTTTGCCCTGCCCAATCTGAGCGGTCGTTTTCCCATGCATTTTTCCCCTACGTATCCCCTGGGCTATCAGGGAGGGCGTGAAACTGTCACACTGACCGAGCTCCAGATGCCGAGCCACACTCATTCATCAGCGGCCTGCGTTGCCAGCGGAGTTGACAGCCCGGACCCGACAAATAAGTATTGCGGGATAGGTAGTGGCAGGGAAGCACCAAACATATACAGCAGTAACATGACTGATGCCAAGATGGCTGGAAATGAGGTTAGTCCTGCGGGGCAGAGCCAGCCCTATTACAATATGCCGCCTTATCTGCCCATCTACTTTATCATTGCCATCGAAGGGGTCTTTCCGACTCGTAACTAACGGGAATCGAAGTTAGGAGGTTTATCAGGGCGATTTTTACAAGCTCCAGCTGGAGCATGGGAACGAGGATAAAAATATTTTATAAGGGATAAATAAATTAGTATTATATTAAATTTTTAACACCTTATATTTAGGAGGCAAAAATGAATCACAAGAAAAAAATGGTATGGAAAGCAGCATGTTTGGCAATTATTTTGTTCATGGCAGGCGTGGCATGGGGGCAGCCTCCTGACACAATCAGCTACCAGGGTTTCCTGACCGATTCTTCGGGAACGCCGATTAACGCGAGTGTAAATATGGCGGTAGGATTCTATAGCGCCGTAAGCGGGGGAACATTGTATTATTCCGAAAACCACACAGGGGTAACTGTCAGCAACGGGCAGTTTAACCTGTTGTTAGGCAATGGAACCCCATCATCGGGAACCTGGGCGGGTGTTGACTTCACCCAGGCATTGTGGATTGAAATTACCGCCGGTGGCGAAACCATGTCCCCCAGGATTCCAATAAGCGCTGTTTCTTATGCACGGTTTGCCTTTGTCGTGGCAGACGGCTCAGTCACTGCTTCAAAGCTGGCCCCCAGTCTGACTTTTGATGACGGAGATATGTTAGACCTTTCCTCAATCAATGCGTCAGGAACCGGAGAAGGTCTGATTCTGCCGCAGGCAACTGATGTCAGCAGCGCAACGACCGAGGGACAAATCAGTTGGGACAGTGACGGCGACACCCTGGCTGTGGGCACGGGAGGCGGTCAGGTGATGCTCGGCAGCGGCGACATGACCAAAGCCGTGTACGACGTAGCGGACAACGGCAAGGTTGACGCTGATAAAGTGGACGGGGTCACCGGCGGCACGGTGGACAACAGCGTCATCGGCGGAACAACGCCGGCGGCGGCCACGGTCACGAATCTGACCGCCGGCGGCAACGCCGTCCTCGGGGATGCGGGAACCGACACGGTGACGGTCAACGGCGCATTGCAGATTGCCAGCGGCACACCGGGGGCAGACAAAGTTCTGACTTCTGACGCTGCCGGCAATGCGACATGGGGAACGGCGGCCGGCGGAGATTTACTGTCAACCAACAACCTGTCGGACATTGCCAATGCGGGTACGTCAAGAACGAATCTCGGTCTGGGCACGATAGCCACACAGGATTCCGCCAGTGTCTCAATAACCGGCGGGTCGGTTACCGGGATAACAGATCTTGCCATTGCAGACGGCGGAACAGGCGCAGGCACTGCTGCCGGCGCAAGAACCAGCCTGGGACTGGGCACGATAGCCACACAGGATTCCGCCAGTGTCTCAATAACCGGCGGGTCAATCACCGGCATAACAGATTTGGCACTGGCAGACGGTGGCACCGGGGCATCTCTTGCTGATCCCGGAGTTGATCGGATTCTGTTCTGGGACGACAGTGCCGGTACTGTGGCATTCCTTAACCCGAATACCAACCTGTCTATCAGTGGTGCGGATTTGGATGCGACAGGCAGCAGCGGCGCGAACACGGCTCTCAGCAACCTTGCCTCTGTAGCAGTCAGTACATCTTTGATATCCGACACCGATGATACCGATGATCTGGGAAGCGTGACAAATGAGTGGAAGGATCTGTATATCGACGGAACAGCCAATATTGACAGTCTGGTTGCTGATACTGCAACTATCAGCGGAGGTTCAATATCAGGAATTACTGATCTTGCGATTGCAGACGGCGGAACAGGCGCAGGCACTGCTGCCGGCGCAAGAGCCAGCCTGGGGCTGGGCTCGATAGCCACACAGGATTCCGCCAGTGTCTCAATAACCGGCGGGTCGGTTACCGG
>JAOZLU010000255.1:5599-9120 GCA_029934695.1 Desulfobacterales bacterium
GGACGACAGTGCCGGTACTGTGGCATTCCTTAACCCGAATACCAACCTGTCTATCGCTGGTGCGGATTTGGATGCGTCAGGCGGCGGTTCAGATAACCTTGGTAATCATACAGCTACAACAAATATTCAACTCGCTGGTAATTATCTCTCAAACGATGGTGGTAGTGAAGGCATTTCTGTTGATGCAAGCGGTAATGTAACTGCTTCAGGTACCTTAAAAGTTGGTGCTTACACTTTACCTTCAGCAGACGGAACAAACGGTCAAGTACTGGAAACCGATGGCAGTGGCGCTGTGACATGGGAAACTCCGAGCGGTGGTGGTGGTGGTAGTCTTAAAGTGGGCGTTACTAATAATACAACCAATACAGACTTTTCAGCTTCATGTCCAGCAGGCACAACTTCTTTAGTAAGCGGCGGATGTTTAGCAGGGCAGGATGGTGGAGGGAATAATGTTCGGAAAAGCTACCCTGCTTCCAATGCCTCTGGAACACCACTCGCTGATGGGGCATCACCTTCTACTTTTTGGTATTGTCATTTTACTTATTCTGATAATGCTAATAGAGCATTTGCAATCTGTCAATAACTTCCAGGTAGGGTGCTTTAGCAAACTATGGTAGTCCTCATATGACTTGATACCAATTTTAGTTTCAAGACACTCTCATCTTGGTAGTGAAAATGTCAATATTTTGGTATCAAGTCATATGGGGATATCAATAATTGGTATAAAAGTCAAAGTAGGGTGTGTTAGCGCACCATGTTGCTTTACCCTGTCGTCCGGGGTCTGCAACCCCGACCGGAACATTTGATAAGTAGCAGAAGAAAAGACTAAATATACCAAGGAAATATGAGGCTACAAAAAACATTGCCATGAGCGATCAAACCCTTAGTGCCGGAAGCGGCCTATACAGACAGGGCTGAATTCCCGGACTATTTTCATCACGCGGCCCACAAAGCTGTGAACCGGCGCACAATATCCACGGTTCTGCCTAGTACACCACGGCGTAAGTTCGTACACAGTTTATAAACATCGAATCCCATGATTAAAGAGGTCCGGCAGGCTTAAAAAGTGTGTACGAACTTTTGTCTTGGTGTACTAGTACACCACGGCGTAAGTTCGTACACAGTTTATAAACATCGAATCCCATGATTAAAGAGGTCCGGCAGGCTTAAAAAGTGTGTACGAACTTTTGTCTTGGTGTACTAGTGCTTTGTCAACTTTGAAATAGTGAGTTGGAATCCATTCTGGCATTCAAAATTGTCGGGGATATTTAGCAGGCCAACTCATAAAATCAAAACTGACAACGCACTAGTGCTCTGTCAAGTTTGATTTTGTGAGTTGGACTCTATAATATCAACTCATAAAATCAAAGTTGACAGGGCACTAGCAATCGACGGATGGGAAAGGCAGAGATTTTCAATAGGCATTATACCCTTAATTTTACTTGCTTTATGGATATTTAAAATACACTTGGCTTCAAGAATTGTACGTTAGCTCAACTGGGTCATTTTTTTAATTTCCCTAAGAAGTTAAAAAAACTGACCCAAGTTGCAA
The DNA here is from genome assembly GCA_029934695.1 of Desulfobacterales bacterium. Lineage (GTDB taxonomy): Bacteria > Desulfobacterota > Desulfobacteria > Desulfobacterales > 4be13 > JAOZLU01. Next base: position 7,152 of record JAOZLU010000255.1, read on the forward strand.
CATCGGAAAACAGGAGAAAAATGAAAACACAACACGGGAAAAACATATTGCCCCTCTTGATATTAATCTTCCTTTTTTGCCTGATCCAAAACACTGCTGGTGAAGAAAATCCGGTAAATACCCTCATGCCGCAGCCCCCGCGTTATGAGCTTGTTTTGGATATAAACGAACTGACCATACTTAACAAGTCGGTTTCAGAGGGGCTGAACAAATACGGAGGCAGGGCAGATTTTGAACTGGATGCCGCAAAAAGCGGGCAGGGAACCCTCTGGAAAGTGACAATCAGAAACCCCAAGCTGCCTGATGTGCTGAAATACTGGATATCTGAAAAATCACTTGAAGTTGTCAGGGTCATCAACCCGGATAATCTCAGCCTCGATGATAAAACAGCCCTGAAGGTGGTGAAATCACTGGCTGGTAAAATTGACGCTGCCCGGAACAATCCCATCCGGGATGAAATAAAAATTTCAGGCACGATTACAGAAGAAAACAGCAATCTGTTTATCAGAGGCACGGGCTTTCAATACCCTGTCACCGGAAAACACACAAATGCCATAAAAGAGATGAAGGGCAAACTGGTGATTATGCACGGGGTTGTCAAAGTGAAAAATCAGATCGAAGCAACCCGTGTATTGCTCAGAAAGGAGAACACCCTTGAAATCTTTGCCATGAGTCAGTGTCCCTTTGCCAGAAAAGCCGAAGAATCGCTTCTCAGTTTTGCTGACACCCTGCCTGATGATCAGAAACCGGAGATCAGCATCAGATATATTTTTCATTTTAAAAATAATAAATTCGGCAGCATGCATGGTGAACCCGAAGTCATGGAAAATCTGGTGCAGATGGTTATCAGGGATGATTTTCAGAAATACTTTCATCCGTATCTGCTTAAAAGAAGTAAGGATGAAGCAACGCCCTGGCAGGAGCTGGTGAAAGAGACCGGAATATCTGATGAAACCATTCAAAGCATTGAAGACAAAATTGCAGCAGAACGGGTAAAGCTGATTCAGACGGAATATAATTATGCGGCCCGTATGTACGGGATCATTGACAGAAGCCCGACATACGTATGGGAAAGCGAGATCATTCCCGATATTCGGAAAATAGAAATATTTGAAGACCTGACATTTTCAACAGAGGAAAAGTGTTCGTATTAAAATATTTTGAGACCTCCGAGGTTTTCAAAACCTCGTAAGTCCAGATGAAACTTTCAGATATACCACGGTTACGGTTGCCTGACCGTAACCCTCAGCAAGGAGGACACAATGAAACAGAGACACCGCTTAATACAGTTTGGCGTAGTAGCAGTTGTGTGTATGTTGCTCATCATTTTGGGCGTTCAGACAGCCTGGGCCGATCCGCCCGTTTCCACAAGCGCCAGTTACAAAATATACCGTGATGTCGAGGCCAGCGCCAAGGCCATAAGTTCAGCCAGCTATAAAATGACAGGCATTGCCGGAGAGCCGTCCAAACTGGATCAGGTGGCTTTGACCAGCTATATATTACGGCCCGGATATAATTTTTCAGACGTTGCCACATTGTCCGCGGCTGTTATCATTACCCAGTCAGACGGCGGCACCGTCACCACAGAAGACGGAGCCACGGACACCTACGAGGTGAAACTCAATACGGTGCCGACTAATGACGTGACTGTCACAATAACGACACCGGACGGGCAGGCGACTGTTGACAGCAACCCGCTCACCTTTACCAGCGGTAACTGGTACACAGATCAGACGGTCACGGTGACAGCGGTTGATGATACCATGTATGAGGGTACACATGGCGGAACCATCACCCACAGTGCAACCAGCACTGACACGGATTACAACCATGATGACGGCGTGGTGAAATACCTGGTTGACGGAACAGAGACTGCCGATGTCACTGTCAGCATTACAGACAATGACGCTGTTCCCAACGTGCCATGCACCGACATCACCCTCAGCGGCACCCTCACCATCGCTGAGAA
>JAOZLU010000870.1 GCA_029934695.1 Desulfobacterales bacterium
GCTGTCGGGCTGCCCGCCGTGATGGGCGGGATTGCGGGATGACCGTGACGATGCCGGGGATTCTGAACCTGAAAAATGCGTCTCCTCTTCCAGATAGTCGTTTATCCCGTTGCCGTTGTCGTCAGTGAACATGGGGTACACGGCAGAGTCGGGATCCTCCTGAACCGGACCGGTTGCGAATCCGTCCTCTCCGCCCTGGCTCGCATGGTATTCAGAACTGCTGTAAATCTGAATCATACGCAGAAGTTCGGTGAGACCGAGCTTCCAGTCCTGCGGGCTGTAGTCCGAATCATGGGGATCGCAGGTTCTGTCACCGTCTCCGGGAGCATATCCGTCCTCTCCCCCGGAATCACAGTGATAGGTTCCGTTGCCATACAGCTGAATGACACGGAGGAGTTCCGTGAGGCCGATTTTGTAATCCGCTGGCTTATAATCCGCACTGTGATACGCGGCAACATCACCGATATTGATGACAACCGTGATTGCTACAATCAGTGTTGCTGCCATAATCACTTTCAGACACTTCATTTTAAAATCTCCTTTAAAAAATCGTTTTATCAGTTAATTGCTTAGAATTAAGAATTTCCCCAGGGACACACACCGCCGTTGCGACCGGAACCTCTGCCGCCGTTGCCGCCGGAACCTCTGCCACCTCCGTTGCCGCCGCCGTTGCCGCGTCCGGCGATGATCAGAAGATCGTCATTCACATCAGTTTTGAGATTCGGACAATCCCCCGACCGTGATCCGTTTCCCGTGCCGTCACCCGGGCCTGATCCGCCGTTTCCCGTGCCATCACCCGGACCATGACCGCCTCGCGCAAGGATCACAAGATCATCGGCATCCGTGTTCGCACCGTCGGAACTCCATGTTGGAACACTCATCATTGCCAAAACCAGCATTAGGCATCCGATCTTACATATCTTTTTCATTATTGCTTTCACCTCCTTTCTCTGTTAATAGTTGATATGTTGCTTTAAATGCTCAATCCTGAATTTCGGTTGGAAAAAAAACAAAATCTGTATATTGTTATTGCAACAAGTGTGCCAAAATTCACTTATTGTAAAAACAGATAGTTACGTTGCTGTTTATATTTCCGTATTCGACAATCTGCGTTTCGGTTCGACAAAATTGTCGATGCAAGAACAAAAATCTTGCAAAAATAGAGCACAACGATTTTTTTACACTGGCATGGAGGCAGGCAAAAAAAACGCTGCACTTAATTCTTGCACTCCTTTATGAAGGCAGGCATGAGATCAGAGGAAATCGGATGACAGCCTTGACAACCGATAAAAAAACAGGACAAAGCCTTGACAACATCAGTGTGATTATATATATATCCGAAATAAACCACATTCGGAGCAACAAATCAGCCTGGTTTGCTGCAATGACACCCGACATGGTTTTTCAGAGCAATGATACTGAATAGGGAAAAAATACTTACCACTGAGACAGCTTACAACAAGGAGTCCGCCATGAAACAGGTTGCCCCGCTCCGTTACGGAGTGATATTCAAGAAAGCCTTCTGTGACCCGGAAATCTTCACCGCGTTTGTGCGGGACATGCTCGGGGTCACAATCGAAATAGACGAGGTCGAGACGGAAAAGGAGTTTGACCCGCCCATCGGCAGGGTGAGGTCCCGCTTTGATCTGTTTGCCCGGGATGACAAAAACCGGGTGATTGTTGACATCCAGCACAGGCGCTATCCGGATCATTATCACCGGTTTCTGCATTACCACTGCGCCGCGCTGCTGGAGCAGGTGGCCGGCGCCGAGGACTACCGGCCTCCGATGACCGTGTTCACGATTGTGGTCCTGACATCGGGAGACAGGCATCAGCAGGATGTCTCCGTGATCGATTTTGATCCCAAAAATTTGAAGGGGAAGGCACTGGGAGAGATACACCACAAGGTGATGTATCTGTGTCCGAAATATGCGGACAAGGACACGCCGGAACCGTGCCGGGAATGGCTGAGGGCGATAGATGACACTCTGGACGGTGAGATTGAGGAGACCGGCTATCATCTGCCGGAAATCCGGAAGATTTTCGAGCATATTGAGAAAGACGGCGTGTCGCCGACAGAACGGGCAAAGATGTTTGACGAGCACGGGGAGGACCTGCTGGGTGAGGAGAAATTCACCGAAGGCAAAGCAGAAGGCATGGCAGAAGGCAAAGCAGAAGGCATGGCTCAGGTGGCTCACGCACTCCTGAGAAAAGGGGTGCCCGTCTCCCTGATTTCCGAGGCAACGGGCCTGTCCGAATCAGAAATTGAGGCATTGGACACAGCAGAGGGGAATTGAGAATTATCAATTGTACAG
>JAOZLU010000871.1 GCA_029934695.1 Desulfobacterales bacterium
CTTATGAGGAAAGATACGGCGTCGGCAGATCGCTGAGGTACAACGACGAGGACAATCTGCTCGAAGCCGGCGACACGACTTATCAGCATGATGCGGACGGGTTTCTCATCAGCAAAACCCGGGGAACGGAGGTCACGACTTATGACTATTCTCTCCGGGGCGAACTGCTTCGGGTTGATCTGCCTGACGGAAGGATTATTGAGTATGTGCATGACCCGCTCGGCAGGCGCATCGCCAAAAAGGTGAACGGCACTGTCACCGAGAAATATCTGTGGCAGGGGCTGACACGGCTGCTGGCTGTGTATGACGGCTCCGACAGTCTCGTTATGAGATTCGAGTATGCCGATGCACGGATGCCCGTTGCAATGACTAAAGATGGTGCGACGTATTATCTCGGTATGATCAGGTCGGGACGCTGAAAGTCGTTGCGGACACATCGGGGACTGTGATAAAGAGCATTGAGTACGATGCCTTCGGGAAAGTCGTCGGCGACACGGATCCGACGTTTGCAATGCCTTTCGGCTTCGCAGGCGGCCTGCATGATCCAGATACCGGCCTCGTGAGATTCGGCTACCGTGACTACGACCCGGAGACGGGCAGGTGGACGGCGAAGGATCCGATCCTCTTTGCCGGAGGTGATACGGACCTTTACGGGTATTGCCTGAGTGATCCTGTAAATATGACTGATCCCAGCGGGCTCCTGAGCCCGGAAGCCCGGAAGATTGTGAACGCCATTGAGGCCCAATCCTCAAGGGACCCCGGCGGCATGTCTGCATGGGAAAGGTCGAGAAGAATGCGTGACACAGGGCCTTGGAGCATCGCTCTCCGTGATGCCGAACATTATCTTTACGCCAAGGATTTTGTCATGAACAGTGACAACAAATGCGCTGCCTGGCTGACAATGGGACCTGTATTAACTCCGGGTTACAGTGCTTATAAATGGCTGACTGTATTGCTCGGGATCAATGACAGCGACCCCAATTCGCCTCTCACATGGGATGAACTGGCGGCAGGGTATGAAGGCGCATGGGACGCATTAATCAGTGACAACCCCCCGCATCTCCCAGATTTCTATGGTATAAACATGTAAAAAGACGGATGAGTCTGCGACTGTTGAATTTTTAAGAGGACAGTCTGAATTTTAAATTATACATGTAAATTTTTCTGTGACGTGAGGAAACAGCTTCTCAGATCAGACAGGCTGAGGCCCCGTCACAGAAAAATTTGCAGCGTCGAATTTTTTTAAGGATTTAATATGATCAGTCTGTTTGCTGAACAACAGGCTTCCGACAGAGGTGCGGATCAGCCGGATCAGAAATCCCGTCGTTGGCTGACAAATATATTCTGTCTGCTGGTGATCCTCTGTTTATTTCCGGGCTACCCTCTGCTCAAAGTGTATCGGGCCCGTAATCAGGTGGAATCATTCTGTTCACAGGCGGCCGTCGGTATGTCGGTCAGTGAAACAAGGGCCGGAAAGGCCGGTCTTAATTTTAAGGTGATCAGGGATACTCCGGACACCGGACATATTGTTGTATGGGAAGGATGGGCATATGCCCGATGGTTTTGCACTGTTGAGTATGTCAGTGGGAAGGTTGTGCGGAAAAAAATTTTCTTTCTCGATTGACAATGGGGATTTCGTTGGGATTGGACTGCCTCGTCACCGTCGGAGGCACCGTCGTGCATGAGCATAACGACGACGGTTTTCTGAAGCGGAAGAGCAACGGTGCATGACCCCCTCGGCAGGCGCATTGCCAAAAAGGTTGACAATATTGTCGTTGAGAAATATCTGTGGCAGGGGCTGACACGGCTGCTGGCTGTGTACAATGCCGATGACACGCTGAAAATGCGCTTTGAGTATGCCGATGCACGGATGCCCGTTGCCATGACGAAGGGCGGGGCAACGTATTATCTCGGATATGATCAGGTCGGCACGCTGAAAGCTGTTGCAGACTCGTCGGGAGGTGTGGTAAAGAGGATCGGGTATGACACTTTCGGGAATGTCATCGGTGACACGAATCCGAATTTTGCAGTGCCATTCGGCTTCGCAGGCGGCCTGCATGATTCGGATACCGGGCTTGTCCGCTTCGGCTACCGTGACTACGACCCGGAGACAGGACGCTGGACAGCGAAGGATAGGATTTGCAGGCGGTGATACGGATTTGTATGGCTATTGCCTTAATGATCCGATGAATTTTGTTGATCCGGCAGGATTGACTAAAGGCCGAAAACAAAAAATCAGCGGCAATCAGGAATTGGTCGACGGTATCGGAAAAAAAAGTTCGGCACAGGAAATTCAGGAAACCATCGAAAAGGT
>JAOZLU010000256.1 GCA_029934695.1 Desulfobacterales bacterium
GATGAAGATGTATCTGTTTTGCTCAGGGATCTGTCGAAGGCCCGCGGGTTTGATGTAATCACAGCCAGAGATCAGGGAATGCTGGGAAAATCGGATGAAGATCAATTAGCATATTCCGCATCAGCAAAACGATGCCTGCTGACTCACAATCGTGCTGACTTTGAAAAACTGCATACACTTTATATTGCAACAGGCAAAAATCATAAAGGCATTATCATTGCCACACGCCGAAATCCTTACGACCTGACAAGACATATGACTGTCTTGCTTGATTCGCTGACGGCAGATGAGATTGAGGGCCAGTTATTGTACATATAAACAGACTATTTCTGACAAGGTAATGTTCCATGCCTGGAATTGATGACCCGAGACTTTTTGAGCCGCAATGTTCATCATTGACACCTGTTGAGACCGTGCATGAGAATCCGTGGTTTACAGTTCGGGACCGGGGCGGGTATTTTACAACCGAATATGAATTTCCTCAAGTGGTGATATTGCCTGTGGTTGAAAGCCATTCCATTGTTATGGTTCGGGTGAAACGTCCCGTGATCAATGATGTTTCTTTGGAATTGCCGGCAGGGAGCGTGAAGGAAAATGAGTCACCCGTCCACGGAGCGGCCAGGGAATTAGCTGAAGAGACTGGAATTGAGGTGCAGGATATGAGCCGCTTCGAGATGCTGAGGCCGATTGCGACCTCTCCGAACAGGAATCCGAATCTTGCATATATTTTTCAGGTGAATCTTTTCACAGATGAATATAAAGCGCGGAAAGAACACGATGAAGAAATAGAAAATGTGGGGCTGTTTCAATTTGATGTGATTCAAAGAATGTTGCATAAAGGGAATATTTATGTTTCAATTCCAATTGCTGTTATTTCAAGATATTTTCTGTCAATTATGGAATAAAAATGACTGAATCAGAACTGAATAAGCAACTTTATAAAAAAATTTATACGATTCGTATGGCCGAGGAAAAGATTCGGGAAATTTACCCCTTGGATGTGATGAAAACTCCGGTACATTTAAGTATAGGCGAGGAGTCAGTCATCGCGGGAGTATGCCAGGCATTAACCCAAAAGGATCAGGTCTATGGGACCTATAGAAGTCATGCCTTGTTCATCGCAAAAGAGGGAGATATGGACGCTTTTTTTGCCGAATTATATGGCAAACACTCAGGTGTTGCAAAGGGAAAGGCCGGCTCCATGCATCTTTCTTCTCCGGAATCGGGATTTATGGCTTCGTCGGCTGTTGTGGCCTCTATTATTCCTGTTGCCGTGGGTGCGGCATTTGCTGTCAAATACAAACGGGAGGACTGTGTCGTCGCTGTTTTCTTCGGTGATGGTGCCACAGAGGAAGGCGTTTTCTGGGAAAGTCTGAATGTGTCATGTTTGAAGAATCTGCCAATCCTTTTTGTATGTGAAGACAACGAACTGGCGATTCACGCTCATATTTCTGACCGGCAGGCATACACTATTCCTGAAGCTGTTAAACCATTCGGAATCCATGTTTACTCAGACAAAACAACGGATCCATCAGAAATTTATACCATCGCACAAAAAGCGGTCCGGGAAATCAGGAAAACCGGAAAACCTTTTTTTCTGCATCTCAAATACCATCGCTATTTGGAGCATGTAGGCATTAATGAAGATTATTGCCATGGATATCGCTGCAAAGAAGATTACACAGAGTGGTATGGTGCTGATCCCGTTAAGATTCAACGAGATAAATTACTTGCTATCGGTATTTCAGAGGGAGAAATTCGTTCTGTGGAAAACGCTGCTGACAGAAGCATTGAAGAAAGTGTACAGAAAGCGGCTGAAGCTCCGTTTTCCGATACATGCGAACTGTTTGAGGATATTTACGCATGATAACAATAACTTATCGGGAAGCCATCAATCAGGCATTGGTACAGGAGATGGAGCGGGATCCCGCTGTATTTGTGTATGGGCTTGATGTTGCTGACCATAAGCGCATCTTCGGCACCACTGCGGGACTGGTAGAGAAGTTCGGCCCCGGACGCTGTTTTATCACGCCGCTTGCTGAGGATTGTATGACAGGCTTCGGACTGGGAGCAGCGATTAATGGTCTGAGACCTGTTCACATTCATATCCGGGTTGACTTTATGATGCTGGCCATGAACCAGATTTCCAATATGCTATCTTCATGTCGCTATATGTCCGGAGGCAAACTGAAAATACCCATGGTCATCCGGGCAATTATCGGCAGGGGATGGGGGCAGGCCTGCCAGCACAGCAAGAGTATGCATTCTGTTTTTGCTCATATACCAGGTGTTAAAGTCGTTCTTCCGACAACGCCGAGGGATGCCAAAGGGCTTCTTGTTTCGGCAATACGGGACAACAATCCTGTCATTGTTTTGGAGCATCGCTGGCTTTATGACATCTCCGGAGAGGTTCCAGAGACTGATTACACGATACCCATCGGCAAAGCGGACATTGTGCGGAAGGGGAAAGATATCACAGTAATCGCCGTGTCGTGGATGAATGTGGAGGCGGTGAAAGCTGCCGATATTTTACAGCAGAAGCAGGGTATAGAAGTGGAAATTGTCGATCCGAGAACCATCTGCCCGCTTGATGAGGAGGCGATTATATCATCTGTAAAAAAGACGGGTCATTGCATTATAGCAGATTATGACTGGCTTTTTTGCGGGTTTTCCGCAGAGATTGCGGCGTTGGTTTCAGAACATTGCTTTCAGGAGATTAAAAGCCCTGTAAAAAGATTGGGATTTGCTCATACGCCATGCCCTACCACTCGTCCATTGGAAAATAAGTTTTATCCGAATGCTGTGGATATTATAAGAATAATTGAGGATAAATTGGATTTGGCTCCAACGGACTTATCTGGTGAGGAGTTTTATAGTCACGAAAACAAATTCAAGGGACCATTTTAATGAATATCTATGAGGGAAAAAGGATTTTGGTTACGGGCGGCACTGGACTTATCGGGAGGCCGTTGGTGCAAATGCTGATAGAGAAGGGAGCAAAAGTCAGAATTGTATCTCTTGACGATCAGAGCAGAGCGAATCCGGAGGCCGAGTTCATTCGTGCCAATCTGCTGGATTACAGAAATTGCATCGAAGCTTGTGAAGGTATGGATTATGTATTTCATTTGGCTGGCGTTAAAGGTTCTCCGGCGATGACGATGAAACAGCCAGCCAGTTTTTTTGTACCAACTATTCTTTTTAATACGAATATGATGGAAGCCGCGAGGCAGTGCAGAGTGGATCGCTATTTATACACTAGCACCATCGGTGTGTATGCCCCCGCTGAAATTTTTCACGAAGACGATGTGTGGAAAACTTTTCCATCGGAAAACGACAAATTTGCCGGATGGGCAAAAAGGATGGGAGAGCTACAGACCGAAGCTTATAAAATTGAATATGGATGGGATAAGATCGCCGTGGTCAGGCCAGCCAATGTTTACGGCCCTTATGATAATTTCACCTCTGAGAACGCCATGGTCATCCCATCGCTGATCAGAAGAGTTATAGATGGTGAAGATCCGTTGGTCGTCTGGGGTGATGGCTCTCAGATTCGGGACTTTATTCATGCCAGAGATGTCGCGCGAGGGATGCTATTCGTTTTTGAAGAAATGCCGGGTTATCCTGTCAATTTGGGAAGCGGTACCGGCGTGAGCATCCGAGAGATTGTTGATATGATCATGCTGAGTTTAGATATGTGCCCCCAGATTGTTTGGGATACATCCAAACCCAGCGGAGATAAAAAGCGTCTTATGGATGTAACGCGGGCCAGAGAGTTGGGATTTGAGCCGAAAGTTTCTCTTGAAGAAGGTATAAGAGAAGTTATGGATTGGTACAGGAATAATCGTGATAATGTTGATAAACGCTACGACGTTTTTAATGAAAAGCAATTTGTATAGATTAATTTGAATCGGCACTTCACCTCAGTGTAAGGATAAAATGAAAGTATTATTCATTGGTGGCACCGGTACAATCAGTTCATATTGTTCCAAACTGTGTGTTGAGAGAGGTATGGAGCTATGGCTTATAAACAGGGGCACCAGACACAACCGGATTCCTGAAGGAATTAATTATATTCAAGGGGATATAAATAAGGACTATGGACGAATTCGTGAGGATTTAAAACTGCATAAGTGGGATTGTGTTGTTGATTGGACAGTTTTCACCTCAGAACAAGTTCTTCGGGACATTGAATTGTTCACTGGAAAAACCGAACAGTACATTTTTATCAGTTCAACCAGTATATATAAAACGACTACTGCTGATAATAAAATTACAGAAAATCATCCCGTTGGTAATTTAATTCCTTATCGATATGCGGAAGATAAGATAAAATGCGAAACAATTTTATTAAAAGCATATAAAGATAACGGGTTCCCTGTAGTGATTGTAAGGCCGGGACATACTTATGCGGAATTTACTATTCCGTCTAATATTCCGGGATTAGGATACGGAATTGTGGAGCGTTTTAAAAAGAGGAAGGAAATAATTATTCATGATAATGGACTGTCTTTATGGACATTAACCCACAGTGCTGATTTTGCTGTTGGCTTTGCTGGCTTGATAGGCTTGCAGGAATCTACCGGGGAAATTTTTCATATTACTAATTCTGAAGCATTAAGCTGGTTAGAAATTTTTTTAATATTTCAAGATGTTATAGGTATTGAAGCAAAATTTGAATTTATCCCATCTCAAGCCATTTATAAAATTGATAACTATATCGGTGCCTCATTATTAGGAGATAAAGCAAAAAATTTGATTTTTGATAATCGGAAGATCAAAAGATTTGTACCAAGCTATAACCCAAAAATATCTTTTCGGGAAGGGGTAAATACTTCATTGCAATGGCATGATATGAATAGAGATGAAATCTATTATAATAAACAATCCATGGAGAGGATAGACAGAATTATCAGGAGCCATAAAAAGGAGTCCATGTGACAAACGCGTTGCTCTGACAAGGCTCAAGGTGAATATACGAGACCTAATGCACATTTTTATGATAAGCACAATTTTTAGGAAGAGGTAACCCAAATTGAAAAAAAAGAAACTTTTGGTGTGCGGGGCGACAGGTTTCATCGGCAGAAATATCATTGAAACTTTGGTGGATAGAGATGATTTGGAACTCGTTGGGACGTACCTGAATTCCAGACCCGTTGACAATACGAAATTTAAAATGATTCAGGCCGACCTTACCAATAAAGAGGATGTTAACCGTGCGACAGAGGGAATGGATATTATCATTCAGGCGGCCGCAACTACTTCCGGTGCAAAAGATATTGTTACCAAGCCGTATCACCATGTTACGGATAATGCGGTAATGAATTCCCTCATATTCAGATCTGCGTATGAAAAACAGGTATCTCAGGTTATTTTCTTCAGTTGCACGGTAATGTATCAGTCAAGTGACATGCCTGTAAAGGAGACTGATTTTGATGCGAATAAGGAAATTTTCCCTAACTATTTCGGAGTAGGTTGGACAAAAGTTTATATTGAGAAAATGTGCGAGTTTTATTCCAAACTGGGACAGACCAAATATACAGCAATTCGCCATTCCAATATCTACGGCCCCCATGATAAATTTGACTTGGAACGCTCTCATGTGTTCGGCGCAACAATGACGAAAGTTATGACGAACAATGACGGTAGGATAGTCGTATGGGGGCCGGGAACAGAGAAGAGAGATTTGTTATATATAGGGGACTTGGTTGATTTTACTGTAAAGACCATTGAAAAACAAAAGTCACCATTTGAATTAGTCAATGTTGGATTTGGGAAAGCCATATCAATTAAGGAACTGGTGCATAAAATCATAGAGTGTTCCGGTAAGGAAATATCCGTTGAACATGATCTTTCACAGCCTCACATTCCGACAAGCCTGTCTCTTGACATTACTAAAGCTAAGGAAATATTCAGCTGGGAACCTCTTGTTTCGCTGGAAGATGGTATAAAAAAAACCATGGAATGGTATCGGAGGGAGATTGATGGTTGAAATGAGGATTCCTTTTGGGACAGTCTCTATAACAGAAAAGTCAAGAGAACTTGTTCAAGACTGCCTTGATAAGGGAAGAATTTCCAGTGGCAGGTTGGTTCGGGAATTTGAAGAAAAGTTTGCTGACCTTATTGGATCGAAAGAAGCTGTGGCTGTGAGTAGCGGCACAGATGCAGATATGCTGGCTCTGGCAGTATTGCACGATTTGGGGGCCAAACGGGGAGATGAGATCATTGTCCCGGCACTCTCTTTTGTGGCTACAGGAAATGCTGTGTTGCACGCAGGGTTTACACCGGTCTTCGTGGATGTGGAAAGGGAAACACTTAATATTGATCCCACCAAGATTGAAAGTGTTATCACCGAGCGTACAAAAGCCATCATGGTGGTGCATCTGATGGGTAAACCCGTTGCGATGGATGAAATTAAAGAGATTGCTGAAAAATATAACCTTTATGTGATAGAAGATGCGGCTGAAGCGTACGGCGCTGTTTATAAAGGGAAAAATATCGGCACGTTGGGCAACTTCTCAGCTTTCAGTCTCTATGTAGCTCATGTTATTACTACCGGCGAAGGTGGTATCGTTCTGACCGACAGCGAACAATACGCTGAGATACTTCGTTCACTGAGATCCCATGGCCGGGCCTGCAAATGCAAGCAATGCGTTTCCAATATTACCTCAGGATATTGCGAAAAGCGATTCAGTGATAAAGAAAGAGGGGATATCCGTTTTCATTTCGAGCGTGTCGGATACTCCTGCAAAATGAATGAACTGGAAGCTGCACTCGGTCTCGGTACTTTGGAACTCTATGATGAAATCGTGAATAAACGACACACAAACCTGATTATGATGATTGAACGGTTTCAGCAATTTTCGGAATACCTCTGGACATATCAGGAGGAAGATTATGAGCGAATCGGGCCACATGCGTTTCCGTTTGTGGTCAAGGAGAATGTGCCGTTCACTCGCGATGAACTGATGCTCTTTTTAGAAAAAAATGCTATTGATGCAAGGACGCTGTTCTCTTCGATTCCGACGCAGTGTGGTGGCTATGAGTTTCTCGGATATAAAATCGGAGACTTTCCGAATGCAGAATATATCGGCAGAAACGGAATCCACATAGGAGTCCATCAAGATGTGAATGAAGCGGATATTGATTGGTTTGTTGAGACTGTCGAAAAATTCCTTAAAAAAGCCAAAACGGAGCGATAGAATAGAACATGATAATTACCAGAACTCCTTTCCGGATTTCTTTTTTCGGCGGTGGCACAGATTACCCTGTGTATTACAATGAACATGGCGGCTCAGTTCTAAGCACCACCATTAACAAATACTGCTACATTACCTGTCGTTATCTTCCACCTTTTTTTGAACACAAGTACTCGATTCGCTATTCAAAAAAAGAACTCCCTAACGATGTAGCGGAGATTCAGCATCCCTCTGTGCGGGAATGCCTGAAGTTTGCGGGTATTGAAGAAGGGGTTGAAATGGTTCACACTGGGGATGTTCCTGCCATGTCCGGGATCGGCTCCAGTTCTTCATTTACGGTTGGCCTTCTCAATGCCCTAAATGCCCTGCAAGGGAAACTGGTTACCAAACGTGAGTTGGCCTTTGATGCCATTCATGTGGAGCAAGAATTGATTGGGGAACACGTCGGCTCTCAAGATCAGGTGGCTGCCGCATTTGGTGGATTCAACAGAATTGATTTTGGAGGCACAGAAGGCATTTTTATCCAACCGATTACCATCACACGGGAAAAGCTGCAATATCTTCAGGATCGCCTTCTTTTTTACTTCACCGGATTTGCCAGATTTGCCTCGGATATCGCCAAAGAGCAAATAAAACAGACACCGAAAAAACTTAAAGAACTTGACATTATGAAGGAAATGGTGGATGAGTCGGTTAATATTTTGAACGGAACTGTTGAAAATTTAAACGATTTCGGCAAATTACTTCATGAATCATGGAAACTTAAAAGAAGCCTGACTTCAAAAATCAGCAACAACAATATTGATGAAATTTATGAGACAGGCATCCGGGCCGGTGCTGTGGGAGGGAAAATTTGCGGCGCAGGGGGTGGCGGATTTATTGTTTTTTTTGTTCCGCCGGAGAACAAAGAAAACGTCAAGGAAAGATTGAAGAATTTTCTGCATGTACCGTTTCGTTTTGAAAATATTGGCACCCACGTAATTCACTATTCCACATGATAAATATGGATACGGATGTTTTAATTCTTGCCGGGGGGTTAGGGACACGTTTACGTTCCCTCGTTACTGATTGTCCTAAAGTCTTAGCTCCTGTTAACGGTCGCCCTTTTTTGTACTTTCTGCTTGATCAAATCCTCAAAGCCGGATTGAGCCGTATAATTTTATGCACCGGCTATAAATCGGAACAGATAGAAGCGTTAGTGGGGACAATTTATAAGGAACTGTCCGTTACATATTCCAGAGAGACTAAACCTCTGGGAACGGGCGGCGCATTATGTAATGCCCTTTCTCTGGTTACGTCCCCTGTTGTATTAGTTATGAACGGAGACTCGTACTTTGATGTAGATTTGAAGCATTATTTAAATTGGTTTTTTGAGCAGAAATATGATGCTTCCTTACTTTTGAGCAGAGTTCCTGATACAAGGCGATATGGGCGAGTCGTCATGGATGAAAGTGGGCGAATCATTCGTTTTGATGAAAAAGGGGAAAAAACGGGGGCCGGATGGATAAATGCAGGAGTGTATCTTTTTCATACCTCCCTTTTGAAATCAATTCCTTATGGAAGTTTCTTCTCTCTTGAACACACCTTTTTGTCGGGATTAATTGACAAAGGAGTCTATGGATTTTGTAGTGATGGAAAATTCATTGATATAGGCACACCAAACTCATATATCGGAGCAGTGGGTTTTTTTTCCGAAGTCAATAAATGAATTCAGAAGTTACTCATTCCAAATTTTATATAAAAATAGAATAAATCAATTATGACGAATCAAACTCCACTTGTATCTATCTTTATGATATGTAAAAACAGAGTAGATACCATACGGCGAAGTATAGAAAGTGTATTGGCACAGGATTATCCAAAGATAGAGTACATCGTTCAAGATGGCGA
>JAOZLU010000257.1 GCA_029934695.1 Desulfobacterales bacterium
TCCGTCCGCAATGTTTTGTCAGTCCCCGGCAGCAAATGTTTCGGACGGGGTTGCAAACCCCGTCCGGCAATCTTACCCCGTCCGGCAATCTTACCCCGTCCGGCAATCTTACCGTCCGGCAATCTTACCCCGTCCGGCAATCTTACCCCGTCCGGCAATCTTACCCCGTCCGACAATCTTAGCTTGATGTATATGCCGTTTTGCCCCCCTGATTTACTCCCCCTGTTCCATTAATTTACTCTCTTTACCCCATATACAATCAATGCTGATATTCTCCACACCAGATTTTTCCTTATTAAATATACTTTTATATCAGAAGGTTATCTTCAGGCAAAATCCATGCCACTCTTCTTTTCGCAAGGTAGCATATTCCTGCCTCCCATGCTCTTCTGACTCATTGATTTACTCCTTCTGCTCCATCAATTTACTCTCTCCACCCCATTGACCGTTGAACCCAAAGCCTGTACTCTGCCTGCATTGATTTTGGCTGCAGATTTTTAACAATTTTAAGGGGAAAAAAAGGAGAAATTATATGTTTGGAAAATGTTTGGCGACAGCGGTCATGGTGTTCATCTGTTCTTCACATTTAACAGCTTCGGCAGAAGAAATATTCAGGGACCCTCCCTCCATGGCTTTTAGGGTTGGCGGCACGTTGACAATAAATCAAGAGCTGATAACGGATGTCTATGGCATGGGTTATGAGTTTACTGTAACCAGACGGGATGAGGACGGGACACAGTTCATTCTGGCAACGGAGACTGTTTCATTGGGTGATCCTGATGTGTATGCGACAGATATTCCGATTTATGACGAAAATAATCAGCCAGGCGGGGCAAAAATAGGCGACACAGCATTCATACATGTGTATAAGGATGGCTTGGAATTATCTCTTACATTACCGCCTGGCGGAGAAGTAACCATAGGGAACAGGGGGGAGGTAGAAGGAGTTGATCTTGAAGTGCGAAATCCGGTTTTATTTGTCAAACCGTATTTTGAGAAAGTTACCAGTCGTGGAGGAACACTGCGTATTGAAATTACGAAAGTAGGCAAAGATGACGTAAATTGGATAACTGAAACCGATGAGACATGGCTGACAATTATTGGCGGAACACCTGGATTTAACAATGGGACAGTGGTCGTCGAGTATGAGGGCAATATCGGTGATCCGAGAGATGCAGTGGTCACGATTTCAGAAACTGACACATCCGGTGAACGTAACTCGGCCACAGTATTCCCTCCAACTGTCGTGCTGAGACAGGAAGGGACTGTTGCTGATATTGATAACAGCGGAATGGTTGATTTGAAAGATGTCATATCAGCATTAAAAGTGCTGGCAGGAATGGATGTCACCGATGAGATGGTCCGGACGGACTATATTGCTTCGGGTGCTGATGTAAACAGGGACAACAGGATAGGGCTTGAAGAAGTGCTTTATGCTTTGCGGACGATTTCAGAAATATCTCATGTTCCGACTGAGGAAAATTAGGGAGAATTATCTATGGGCAGAAGATATTTTATCATAATCGCTATGTCATTTTTGTTTTTCCTGTGTTCAGGAGCATGGGCAGATCCGGGTGAGGCAGACCCGGATATAAACCTCTTCCCGCCTGACTTCAAAATCGTTGGAACACTGAAGGTAAATGATGATCAGATAGCAGGGAATGGTTCAGGCTATATCGTTGTCATAACCAAACCGAATGGCGATCACTTCTTTCCGGTAGCGGAGGATAAGGATGGTTTAGAACCTGATCTCTATATGATAAATCTCTATACAAAAACAGATCAGCAGGATGGAGACACATCATCCGATATGGCGGTGATACATGTTTATAAAGAAATAACCGTCATGTCACCTCCTAGTGGAGGATTTGTTTTAAACACCCGCGGTCCCATTAAAGTGGTTGATGTTGAGGCGAGAGATTCTCTTACAAGATGTGGGGTAAAAGGGGATATCAATGATGACGACAAAATAGGACTTGAAGAGGCCATTCATGCTTTGCAGATGGTTTCAGGGATAAAATAATCCTGGTTCTAACGGTTTTTGTGGTTTCCGATATGATCCGCAGATGAACGCAGGCATACGCTCACTGCCTGTGCAGCCGGTCAAGCATCAGCGTTCATCTGCGGTTTGCAGGGATCATAGCTGTCTGAAATCTTATGCAGCCACAAAATCCGTTAGAATCAGAAACATCAAAGATTGAGAATTGAAGACAGAGGATTAAAGACATGGAGACGAGTATAAGGATGGGGGACACATCACTGACGTGTCCCCCGCTTTGCAATCCGTTATTCATTCAGGCTCACGCCGTCCTCTGCATTCTCATCCACACTGTATCCGGAAGAATTATACAACTGAATCATCCTCAACAGCTCACTCAGGCTGATGCGCCAATTCGCAGGCGCATAATCTGAATTGTGGGGAGCGCAGGAAGCATCGCCCTCTCCGACAGCATATCCGTCTTCCGCATCAGAATCACAGGAATAGGATCCGCCGTTGTAAAACTGGATCACGCGGAGCAGCTCGGAAAGACCGATTTTATAATCCTCAGGATTATAATCCCCGCTGTGATAGGTAGCTACAATAACGGCTTTTTCAAAAGCCCCCATATCAACAAACCCTTCCACAACACGGGGATTCCCGGCAAGGTCAGACGGAAGGGTTTCGTATGTGTCGCCGTCGCGGTCGAGGTCTGAAGCATCAGCAGGCAAAGCACTGACATCGCCTGCACCGATGGCAGGAGACCCGGACTGCAACCGCAGGTCTCCCTCATCTGCATTTATGAACAGCGGGTCGTCATCAATATTGCCCTGACCGTCCCGGCCGCCTTGTACGATGCTGTAGGAGATATCTGCCTCACTGCCGACTCTGACCTCACTGTTTTCGGAAACATCGTAAATCTGGTCCCCGCTTTCATCTGCAAGATTGTCCCACAGGATGCTGTTCACTACAACGGGGTTGCTGTTCGCTTCGTTGTAAAGCCCGCCGCCATATTCAGCGTCGTTGTTGACAAAAGTGGCATTGATGAGGACCGGACTGCTGTTCTCAAAGTTATACATCCCGCCGCCGTAATCTCCCGAGTTGGTGTCGAAAGTGACATTGACGAGCATCGGACTGCTCCTGTAATTAAACACGCCGGCACCGTCGCCGCCCATGTTGTTCCTGAAGATGACATTGGTTATCATGGGACAGGCATCCTCATTATACATTGCGCCGCCGCGATAGCCGGCATAGTTCTCAGAGAAAACAATATTGGCAAGCGAGGGGCTGCCGTCTTCAATGAACATTCCCGCACCGACCCGGTTCCGCCAACTGACATCTTCCGCATGTCCCCCGGTGATCGTGAAACCGTTCAAAACAGCGGTATCATCTGTGTTGCTGCCTGTGACGACATGAAAACAGTTTTCAGATTCTCCGTCTGATGTGATCACCTCGCCGCTGAGAATGGTGAGGTTGTCCTGACAGTTCCGCTCGTCCCGGACTTGCTCCGTACCGTCAAAGCCGCCGTAAACAGCCACGCCGCTTATGAGTTGGAAACTTGCTTCCCGGCTGCCTGTATGGGCTTTGCCAGATACATCATAATCCGGCGTGTAAGTCCCGGCTGCAACCCATATCTCATCCCCGGGCAGGGCAATCACCAGGGCACTTTGCAGTTCAGTGAAAGCATTGGCCCAGGAACTTCCCATGTCTGCCCCGGTCGCTCCCGCATCCACAAAGATGACCATGGAATGCGGCATGATGCAGGCTTCATAACTGATTTCACTCTCTCCGCTGCTGTAAACAGCCGAAACAGTATAGCAGTGTGTTGCCCACAGAGGAGCTTCTGTATCGGTATAGGCGGTTTCCGTTATCACTGCGTCACTGACCTTTGTTCCGTTCCGATAAACATTGTACCCCTGCACACCCTGGGCAGATACAGCGTTCCAGTTCAGGGTCACGATGCCGGCAGAGGTGGATGCCTCAGGAGTGGCAGGAATCGCGGGATCAAAAACCACCTGATCCACATAAGCCGTATCCACCCCGTCAAGCGTGTTTGTGTCTTTCTCATAAACCCACCTCAGCACCTGGGCGCCTGCTGGAATCTCCATTGATTCCTGTCGCCAGTCAACGTCTCCGGATATCTGGCCCAGAAGCTGGTCCCCGACATAAAGGCTGAGGAAATCCCAATTCTCTTCTGATGAAACCTTCCACATAAAGCGAATCCTGCCCGGGCCCGCGACGGTTGTGGAAAGCTCGGATATCTGGCTGTCGGTGATGCCGCCGCTCTGTGCCGCATCTGTGCCGTCATTGGTGGTGTCCTCCTGTCCGAACCATTCGAGGTCTCCTGAACTCGTCCACGTCAGGCCCGAGGAATCAAGCATTTCGTCGAGCGGCTTGGAAACCAGCTCAAAATCCTGCCGAACTGCTCCGAGTTCCGGGACCACAACCGTTTTCGTCTCTGAAAGATAGCCGTCCCTGGCGCCTGTCAGGCTCGGAGACCCTTCCGGGACATAAAGGAGATAGAATCCGTCATTCACATTCGGATCCTCGGGGACTGCCACGGTCGGCGCAATATGTCCCTGATCATCACTGACTGTTCCGTTGTTGAGGAATTCCGACGTACCTGACCTGTAAAGGTTTCCCAGCACCAGTCCGCCGGTATCAGGAGCTTTGCAGGGCACTGTCGCTGAATCATAGACCCTCACATCATCTATCTCCCACCACACTTCGTAAAAGGCGTTGTGATGATGAAAACGGATTCTGACATCGGACTGACCAGCTGCGTATTCAGAAATATCTGTCTGGGCTGTCATAGGTCCCTTATCGTCCTGCCCGGCCCGTTGCCAGACATTGGTCCACGTCACACCGCCATCGTTGCTGACATCCGCATCGGCAATATCAAGACCTTCATAAGTGTCAAAGTCGTATTTGAAGCTCAGGCTCACCTCGGTGAGAGCAGAACAGTCAATGGCAGGCGTTATCAGTTCCGTATCCACATCCACTTCACCTGCATTGTCGCTGTCTGAGACGGCAAAGCAGCCCATTCCTCCGGTCAGGTTGTTGCGTCCCCCGGGATCATCAAACTGCCATCCGCTCCCGGGATTGACAATGTCATTCAGGGTCCACCCCTGGGGAAGGGCGCAGTTGTCAAAAGATTCATGGAACAGGGCCTCAACCGAATACCCTGGAGCCTCACAGGTGGCATCGGAAGTCAAGGCAAAGTCTGCGCTGGTTTCCCCGGCTGCCACTGTCCGGGTTACGCCCTGATATCCGTCTGTCCAGGCGTTCACAGTGAATTCATAGTCCGTATCCGGCATATTCACGCTGTACTCGCCGGTCACGGGGTCTGTCCATGTCGCACCCAGTCCGTAAACCACCTCGGCAAAGAGGGGCCAGCCGGTATTGGCGTCTGTGACTTTTCCTGAAACCGTGCGGACACCGCTCTGAATATCAATATCCCATCCGTAAGTCGCGGTCGAGCCATTGGGATTGGTCACAGTGGCAGTCAGCGTTCCGGGAAGGAATGCGGTGTAATCATATGTCCATGTATTGTTATAGAACGGCCATGTATCATTATAATCAGGGTCTATGGGTGAATTTGCCGGTGTCATCTCCGCATCTGCGATGCTTACACCGTCACTGAGCGTCACGGAAACCGCATTTGCAGTCTGAATCTGAACCTTTACCACGTCTCCGGGAGTGTATGGTCCGGAGGGTGTCAGACTGGTGCCCGAGTAAGTCGGAGTTGCAAAATTCAGCGAGAAGCTGGACGTATCCTCACAGACGGCCCCTTCCGTGTCAAAACCCTTGGCAGTGACAACGACATCTGCGGCACCGCCGACCAGTCCTGTGAGTTCATAGCTCGCCTGTATTCCCGGCAGCGTCGTGGTCTTATTGTTATAAGTCACCTCCCAGGTTTCCACACCGGAGCCTTTCAGGGGGATCGTCACGCTTCCGTCTATTGTGACTGACGGAAGATCATCGCCGTTTACCGAGTTGTCAGGGCAGTTTGCAGAGTACATTTCAATCGTAAACGATTTGGCATCCTCACAGGGATTGCCCCCGGAATCAAAGCCCCGGGCTGTGACGGTGACATCTTTTACCCCTCTGACCAGACCTTCCATCCGGTGCATGGTTTTGTTTCCCGGGACATTATCGGTTTTCCCGTTGTAGGTGATATTCCATTTGGCCACATCCTCGCCGGCCAGGGGAATGAAAATGCTGCCGCCCACCATTCCCGGAAGGATGCTGCTGTTGGTGACAGCATTTACCGGGCAGGCTGATTTCTCCAAGGCCACATCAAGCGATGTCTGCCCGGCAGAACTGACCTGAATATTCCCACGGGTTTCTGCTTTATATCCCGCAGCCCGGAAGGTCACTGTATAAATCCCGTCTGTAAGCATACGGTAATAATGGCCGAATGCCTCATTGCTTTTGTAAGGATGTCGGAAATGCGTCGCATTGACGAATCGGTCATCCATACCCTCCATTATGTCATCAATGCCGTGAATAACAATCTCAGCTTCCACAGGCTTGCCTGTCACCGCATCTGTGACATATCCGGTCAGGGTTGAATGCCAGGGTCTGTTCAGAAGAATCATTGCTGCTTCAAGATTATCTTTGCAGATATCACTGACCACATCGGCCGGCGGAATAAATTCTCTTGCCATTTCAACGGTGAAAGAAAATGACCCGTTCACACCATAAGCATAGTCATTATGATCACCCTGGGTCGGGTAAAGTCCCCAGCTCGGGGACGGGTCATAATGGCCATGGGGATATTCGGTGGTTCCGGCTTCATCAACAAATCCGGGAGTTGCCTTGCCCATAGTGACCGCCAGTTCCTCCAATGCGGCTCTGTCAGGTGCTATGAATCCGTCACCGCTGCCATAAGGATACAGCACCCATTCGCCATAAGTATGATAGCTGATTCCCGCCAAAAGATGATGGGAGTCCAGGAAGTTCTTCACAGCCTGATTTTCCGGCTCAGACCAGGGTTCCGGCCCGTGATATACAGATGAATCGGGATCATTTGAAGTTGAGATCGGGCCCCAGTCAAATCCGTAGTTTCTGTTGGGATCAACGCCGTCAGGTCCGAACCCCCCGTTGTCAGCATCATCAAACTGGCCGTTTCCGTTGTTGTCCCGGATATTCTTTCTCCACATATTCTCTATGTCGGATGTCACGATTTTGTGACCGTTCGGATTCATCAGCGGCACAAACCATATCTGGGTGTCGTTCACACGGTTTGTAATGGTCTCGTCTGTTCCGTAATTGTCCACAATGTGGTTCAGAAAAGTCATGACCATTTCCATGCTGATGGGTTCCCTGGAATGATGCTCTCCCATGTAATAGACCCCGGGTTCATCTTCTTCCTGATTCACATTGTCGGAAACTTTCATCGCCCATATTTCGTGATTGAAATTGGCGTAATCGGTGTCTCCGTTTTCAAAATAAATTTTTCCCCAACTGTCTCCGATGTCGTACAATTTGCAGATATCAGGGTGGTCAGCTTCAATTTGCCTAAGCTCTGCAAGCATCTGCTCGTAGTCCCGATATCCTTCAAGGACATCCCTCTGTTTTTTTTTAAGGTTGTTTTTCAACCGGTTTTCCGTTTGCGTGATGCGGACATCAAGCCCCCGGGAACGCAGCGTCCTGAACTCCGACACTGTCATCACAATATCGAGATAAACGCCCGGTCTGTAAGCAGCCACGTCGTAATCCGGCGCGGAAAATTCTTTTACGGTTTCCTCACTCGGCTTATCAAACCTCACAACGGCTTTTTCATCCCCGGGAAGTTTTGCTCCGGCCATTCCGCTCTGAGCAAAAAGCATCATCACAAGAACGGTCAGAACGCCAATGACAACATATCTGATTTTTCTTGTTTCCATTTTTTCTCCTTATTATTATTTCTTTCAAACAAATTTTAGCCGAAATTTAGTACAGCCATTCATAAATTTGTCCCCCTTCTGGTTCTTCGGGATTGGCAAGCCCGAATGAACCAAGCAGAGGAGACGAATTTATGAGTTGCTGTACCAAGTTACACTTTTTTCATCCTTCCATTTTCCCTCCTTTCCCTTTTTAATAAATTCTTTGGCATCCTTCGCCAAAGCCCAAAATTAGTGTAGCGGCCTTCCCTTTCTTAGCCGCTTTCCTTGTAGTTCATCTGCACACAATAACTACAGGGACGACGGATAAGAAAAGGAAAACGGGTTTTTTCTCATTTGATCTGATATTCACTTATCATTACGTTCCTCTCCTCACTCAGAATGGCAAAGTTTTCTGTGTCAAAGCCTCTCCTTTTTCCCAGGATCAGAATCTGACTCGGTCATAAACGGCTTCCAGGGAGAATTCCATCCCCACTGACCGAATTTTCAATACATCATCGGGATTTTTCAATTCTTCCAGTTCCCAGCGGTCAGCCTCGTTTTTGAAAAAATATTCGATATGCCGGGCGTACTGGTCAATCAGAATATAATCCCGCAATGATCTGATTTTGCGATACGCGCTGAATTTGTCGCCTCTGTCATAGCTCTTCGTGGATCGGGACAGAATCTCAATGATGACAAGGGGATTTTCAATGATGTCATCCCGGTTTTGGGTAAATTCGATATCTCCGCACACAATGCTTATGTCAGGATAGGTATAATAAGCGTCTTTCTCAATCTGGATTTTCATATCACCGGCAAAAACGAAACATGAGGGATCTCGGAGGGAACTGTGCAACTTGGCAAAGACATTCCCGGAAATCACATTATGATTGAATGACGCACCGGACATGGCGAATATCTCACCATGATAATACTCATTCTTGTATTCGGCGATTTCCTCTCCTTCAAAATATTCCTGGGGGGAAAAATATTTCTTTTCTTCGGGTTGTGACATGACAGGGTCTCCTTATTTTTGTAAAGCCGTTATCCTTAGTTTAAGCTGCCAACTCATCCGGCTCTCCTTGCACCCCGTCCGCAATGTTCAGATAACCGTAATTTCAAAACGTCCCGGACGGGTTGCAAACCCATATGCATCAAGCTAAGATTGCCGGACGGGGTTTGCAACCCCGTCCGAAACCTTTGCTGGCGGGGA
>JAOZLU010000872.1 GCA_029934695.1 Desulfobacterales bacterium
TGTTTGATGTTTGGTTTGATGTTTGATGTTTGATGTTCGATGCTTGATGTTTGATGTTCGATATTTGAAATATCCAGCATCAAACATCGAACATCCTGCAATTACGGAGAAAAAGTGACTTTTCTTGAAAAACTGAGTTCCTCAGTAAACCACCGGATTGAGTACCTTCTCTTTGTACTCGGATTTTCCATGGCCCTTATCGTTGCGACACAGGTCTTTTTCCGTTATGTGCTGAATCATTCCTTATTTTGGTCCGAGGAACTGGCCCGTTATATTTTGGTGTGGCTGACTTTTCTGGGGACAACAGTGGCTTACCGTCGCAAAGTTCATCCGGGCGTGGACATATTTTATTGCAAAATGCGGCCCTCGGCCAGACAGATAGCCGCTATCGTTGTCCACCTCGCATCAATTGCCCTGTTCGGCATAATGATCTTTTACGGGTGCCAGTTTGCCTATTTTATACGCTTGCAGATATCGCCGGCCCTCTGTCTGCCCAAATGGACTGTATTCAGTATCATTCCCGTAAGCGGCCTTATTCTTATGCTTCACGGCATCACCTTTTTATTGAATGAATTCAAAATGAGAAGAGAGAAATGAGAAATGTAAAATTAAGTCTCGCTTCCCTTTCTGAAACTTCACGGACAGGATTTCTATATTGACCAGGAAGAATATTATGCTGACACGCCGGAGAAGATTTCGGGCATCCTGACCGCAATATGCCTTGAACAATAAAAACCGACTGATTATAACGGATGCTGGGAGGCTGCAATCTCAGCATGCTGTGTCATACGCCTGATATCTCACACAGAGGCACAGAGGGCACAAAGACAAGGCGCAGGCGGGCATAAAAAATTATGCCGGGCCACTTATGTCCGGACCGCCCGGACCGAACAGAACTGCCTATATCCGACTCAGTGATTTCAGCAGGTTGTGCCCTCCCGCATCCGTTATAATCAGAAAACCGATTATACTTTAGTTTTTATTATGACTGCTGAAATTTTAATACTGTCTCTGCTTTTTCTTTTTGCGATAAACACGCCCATAGCAATCGCCATCGGTGTTGCCTCTGTGCTGGGAATACTGATCCAGGGCAGTTTTCCGCTGATGATGGTTGTTCAGCGGATGTTCGGCGGAACCGATTCCTTTCATCTCATGGCCGTCCCTCTCTTCATGTTTGCCGGTGTCATCATGGAAACCGGCGGAATCAGCCGCAGAATCATAGATTTTGCAAATGCGCTTGTGGGGTGGCTCCCCGGGGGACTGGCAGCCGTGACCATTGTTTCGGCGATGTTTTTTGCGGGCATATCCGGCTCGGCTGCTGCGGATGCGGCCGCGGTGGGCGCCATACTCATCCCTGCGATGAAGAAATCCGGCTATGAATCTGATTTTGCGGCCGCTGTTCAGGCATCAGGAGGATCCATCGGCGTCATTATTCCGCCGTCAATCCCGATGATCATTTTTGGTTTTCTCACCGGTGCCTCCATCGGCCAGCTCTTTGCTGCCGGGATTCTCCCGGGCATATTGATCGGCGTTTCCCTGATAGGTGTCGCCACTTTTATCTCATCAAAAAAAGGCTATGCCGCGACAACCCGCTTTTCAATATATGAGGTGTGGCACACATTCAGACGAGCCATCCTCGCACTGGGCGCGCCGGTCATCATCCTCGGAGGCATCCTTTTCGGCATATTCACCGCAACCGAATCCGCAGCCGTGGCAGTGATATACGCGCTGATTGTGGGCATGGCTGTTTATCGGAAAATCAGGGTCAGAGATCTGCCCCGCATCTTCACAGAAGGGGCCATTATCTCCTCTGTGGTCATGTTTATCATTGCAACCGCATCGGTGTTCAGTTGGATAGCGGCCATCGAAGATATCCCGGCCCGTCTTGCCGGCACACTGCTTGGGGTGACGGACAACCCGGTGATTCTGTTGCTGCTGATCAATTTCGTGTTGCTTATTGCAGGGACATTTGTGGAAACCACCGCGGCCCTGATCCTGCTGGTTCCCATGATCACGGCGATGCTGCCTTCTCTGGGCGGCATTACAATGGTTCAGTTGGGTGTCATTATCGTCACCAACCTGGCCATCGGAATGCTCACGCCGCCCATGGGCATCTGCCTGATCGTCTCCTGCTCCATCTCCAACGACACCATTGCCGCGGTCAGCAGACGGATACTGCCGTTTCTGGCAATTCTGATTATTGATCTTCTGGTAATTACCTTTTTCTCTCCGCTGACGATGTGGATGGCGGGGTTGGTAGGCAAATAAAGAATAAGTGGCTGTCCAAAAATTTTCCGGA
>JAOZLU010000258.1 GCA_029934695.1 Desulfobacterales bacterium
CCCTGCGCCGGACGGGGTTTGCAACCCCGTCCGAAATGTTGCAACCCCGTCCGAAATGTTCATGCCGCTCATTTGAATATGGGGCTGACGGCTGAAAGTTCGTCCAGAGAAAGATGGCATGTGATTTTATGCCCCGGCCCCACTTCAATATCGGGCAAAGCGTTTTGGACACAAACATCACCTATCTTTCTCGGACATCTTATGTGAAAGGCGCATCCGGGGATGGGATCAATGGCACTCGGCATTGCCCCTCCAAGGCGGACCTCTCTCTGCCCAATATCAGGCTCCACCACAGGTATGGCTGACAGCAACGCTTCAGTATATGGATGATATGGGGGATCAAACAGTTGCCCAGGTGTTCCGATCTCACAGATTCTGCCCATATAGAGCACCATGACCCGATTACAGAGACGACGTATGACACTGAGGTTGTGCCCTATGAATATATAAGCAATATTATGCTTCTTCTGCAAAT
Source organism: Desulfobacterales bacterium (assembly GCA_029934695.1). GTDB lineage: Bacteria > Desulfobacterota > Desulfobacteria > Desulfobacterales > 4be13 > JAOZLU01. The sequence continues at coordinate 476 of JAOZLU010000258.1, forward strand.
CAAGCAGCAGGTTGAGTATTCCCGCCTGAACTGAAACATCCAGACTTGAGATGGGCTCGTCCAGAACAATCAGTTCCGGTTCTGTGGCAAAGGCTCTTGCTATGCCGACACGCTGTTTCTCGCCACCGGATATCTCATGGGGATAGCGCGTCAGATATTGTTCACCCAGATTGACAGACTCAAGAAGTTCAACAGCCCTCTGATACAGCTGTGACTTGGGCACGACATTGTAAAGAGCAAGGGGCCGGGTGATTATCTCCTCAACGGTTTTCTGGGGGTTCAGTGTTGCTTCGGAATTTTGAAAGACCATCTGGATTTTACGACGCATATCTTTGCTGCGTTTGCGAATGGTGTCTAACTCCTTGTCTGAAAAGGAAATGCTGCCGCCGCTCTTTTCTTCAAGACCGACGATGCATCTTGCCATGGTCGTCTTGCCACAGCCGCTTTCACCGACAATGCCGAGTATTTCACCCTTTCTGCACTCAAAGCTTGTGTCATCAACTGCTCTCAGGTCTCCTTTTCTGGTTGGGAACACCTTTTTCAGATTTTTCACCTTTATCAGAATGTCCTTGTCAGAAACATTCGTGCGCCGCTCATCAGTCCCCTCTTTTTTGCCATTGTCAGGCAATTTCTCAAAAAAGCATTTGATCCTCCTGTCATTTCCGATGTCCATGAGCAGAGGAACCTGCCGCCTGCATTGTTCCTCAGCAAATCTGCAACGCGGAGAAAAAATGCAGGCCGGTTTCAGTTCTGACAGATTGGGCAAAAAACCTTCAATAGTGTCGAACCTTGCTTCAGCCTCATGGCTGTAAGTTTTGGGAATGCAATTCAAAAGTCCCTGAGTATAAGGATGGGCCGGCCTGCGAAAAATTGATGAGACATCACCCTCTTCAACAATTTCACCGGCATAAATGATGGCAACCCGGTCACACAGGTTTTTGACGACTCCCAGATCATGTGTGATGTAAAGAATGGCTGTCTTATGCGTGGTCTTCATTTCACCTATCAGGTCAAGAATACGTGCCTGGGTGGTGACATCAAGACCTGTTGTGGGCTCGTCCATTATCAGCAGTTCGGGATTGGTGCAGAAGGCCATGGCTATCAGCACCCGCTGCTGCTGTCCCCCGCTTATCTGATGGGGATATTTCAGAGCAGTGAGTTCCGGAACAGGCAGATGAACCTGCTCCAACATCCTGACAGCCTTCTCATGTGCTTCCTGTCTCGTGAGACTGCAATGGATTCTCAGTATTTCCGACACCTGATCGCCGACCCTGTGACTGGGGTTGAGGCTGGTGAGGGGATCCTGCGGGACCATGGAAATTTTCAGCCCCCTGAGACCCAGAAGCTCAGTGCTGCTCATGGTCATGAGGTTGGTTCCGCCAAAGGAGATCGTGCCATTGGAAACTTCGCCGTTGCCGGCCAGATATTGCATTACCGCATAAGCCAATGTGCTTTTGCCGCTTCCGGATTCTCCCGCAAGTCCGAATGCCTGGCCCGCACTTATGGCAAAAGAGACTTTTCTTATGGCAGGAAACGCCACTTTGCCGCTGTAGTAGGTGATGTCCACGTCTTGTACAGATAAAACCTGCGGATCAGGGTCTGTCATACTTTTGCCTCCTTTGTTCTGGAACCCTTGGCAAGCAGGATGTCTTTGAGTCCCTCACCAAAAAGATTCACGCCGATCACAGCAATGACAATGGCAATACAGGGAGCAAAGACAGGCCAGGGAGTTTCAAACATGTACCCCCTCTCACTGTATGCCATCAGCCCCCAGTCGGGTGTCGGAGGCGGCGGGCCCAGACCAATATAACCAAGACTTGCGGTAAGAAGAATCGCATATCCGAGACGAATCGAACCTTCCACAATGATGGTTGGCCACAGATTGGGCAGCATTTCCCTGAAAATGATATACAAAGAGAATTCTCCCCTGACCTTGGCAGCGTCAATATACTCCAGATGCACAATATTCAATGCCTGCGCCCTGACCACACGGGTGACTCTGGGAGCATAAATGATCCCAATGGCAATGATTCCGTTTGTCATGCTGGGCCCCAGCACTCCGATAACGAGCATTGCAAATATCAGAGTGGGGAAGGACATGAAAATGTCGTTTATCCTCATCAGAACAATATCAACCACCCCTCCGTAAAACGAGCTTGTGGTTCCCACAATCACTCCGAGAAAAAGAGCAAGAAGTGTGGAAGTCAACGCCATAAGAAGGGTTGTCCTGGTTCCGACTATCACCCGGCTCAGGATGTCACGGCCATAACGGTCTGTGCCGAGGAGAAATGTTGTTGAAGGAGTTTCCTTCAGATGCTCATAATGCATCTCGTCTGCATCATGGGGTGTGACATGGGGTGCAAATATTCCTATGAAGACAAAACCGAAAAGGAGTATGCCGCCGATGATCAAATTGGGTGTTATATTCTTTTTCAGCAAACCGGATATGATTTTTTTTATTACAGTCTGAGCTGAATTGTTTTTTACCACAGATTTTCCTCCGTATTTCACATTATGCGTACTTGATTCTGGGATTCAGCTGAGTGTACAAAATGTCGGCAAAAAGATTTGCAAAAACATAAGAGGCTGAAATGATGAGCATTGTCGCCAGAATAAGTGGGACATCTCTGAACTTGATGGCATCCACCATCAAGGCTCCGATACCCGGATAGGAAAAGACAGCCTCTATAATCACAGTGCCTGCAATGATCTGACCCACATTGAAAGCAATGACCGTGATTGCCGGCAAAAGTCCGTTGCGCAAGGCATGGCGCATCACAACGGATCTGGGAGGAACACCTTTCAACACAGCGGTACGCACATAATTTGTCTTAAGTTCCTCAATCATTGACGCCCTGGTCTGACGATTGACATAAGCAATACTTTCAAAGCCAAGGGTCAGGCTTGGAAATATGAGAATTCCGAAATAGGAACCCATCATTTGGAAAAAACCGATTCCCTCCATGTTAATGGCATTGAATGCTGGCGGAATCCAGTTGAGTTTCACCGAAAATATGTAGATGAAAAGGGAACCCGTCAAAAAAGCCGGCACTGAAAGCATGGAAAGGCTGACAAAAGAAATTGAATTGTCAATCCATGTCTTCTCTTTCACGGCTGAAATGATACCCAAGGCCAGACCACATACTATCATCATCAGGGATGCCGGAACAGCAAGAAGGAGCGATGTTTTCAGACGGCTGATGACAAGCGGCGCAATGGGTGCTTTCATAATATACGAAGTGCCAAGATCACCATGGATCACTCCGGATGCCCATTTGAAATACTGCTGATAAACTGGCAGATTCAGTCCAAGTTCCTTTCGCAGGTCTTCAACAGTAGTCTCTCCAAGTGACTGAAGGGCAATCCCTCCCAACATCATATCCACCGCATCTCCGGGCATAAGCTGGCAAATCCAGAAGATGATCATTGAAATGATCACAAGGAGAACTGCTGTGATACCCAGTCTTTTTATTATAAACCGCATAAAATCGTCCATAAAGCATCTCCCAAACTTTCCCATTTCCGCTCCCGCCGGATTTGTCTCCATTGACAAATCCGGCGGTTCGGGTTTGCCAATCCAAACCTGAGCTTAAATGGGTTCAAGTGCGCGTATCCACGACTTGGGGGGTATTCAGCATCCCCAACCTGTAAATGCGCCTGGTTAACAGATAACAGATGTTTTATTGTTCAGTTTGCAGTTCCGCCTTCAGGCGGTTTCGGAACTAAACTTGAATGCACCGCCTGAAGGCGGAACCACAAACTTGCACCGCCTAACAGAGGGGGCGCATAAACTCCAAATAAAATATAATATCAGCATGTTACAATCTCACTGTTCAATGCGAATTTTGCAAAATCAACTTAGGCTATTACATAAAAACAACATAGTACGACTATGGAAAAGTAATTCTACATATTGATTTTATTTAATTAGAACTATTTTTTTCTGACAAAAATAATTAGGAATACTATGGTGAATAACCGCCATTTTACAAAATTCTCGACATAATTTCCGGTTTTTTTCTCACAAACTCAAATCAGACTACATGCTGATATAATTAAATAAGTTGGATTTTAATGCGAAATATTTAAGGCTAAAATCGGAGTTTATGCGGGTGTGTCCCACCTTTTACACAAAACGGGGCTCTGCCTTCGGCCGGAATGAGGCGGAATATCAGATCATTATATTGAATATACTGATAATACTGATAAAAAATGCTTTCTGTCCGACACCTGTGAAATCCTGTCACCCGGCAGACAGACGTATGACATCCGCCCCTGTGTAAAAGGTGGGACATCAGTTAAGAGCCTGAATATGTTGCCAATTGTCACTTATGAGCCACAGCGTGATCCTAAGCGGCAAAATCTGAAATCTGCTCTCTGTGTAAAAGGTGGGACACACCCGTTTATGCGCCCCCTCTACAGCCTAAAGGCGGAACTACAAACTTGTTCCGCCTGAAGGTGGCTTTGACAAAAAACATCTGCTTCCAACTTTTCCGCTTAAACAATCACTTTGTTTTCCAGAGGTGGTCAACATACAAGTAGGTCAACGGATGATGTCTCATCCCCTGAATCTTTTTTGTTGATGCGGTATAGGCATTCATGTGATAAGGAATGATATTCACGCAGGAGTCACTGATGATCTCCTGCACTTTGCCATACAGAGCCTTCCTTTTCACAAAATCACTTTCAGCTTCAGCCTGATCCAGCAGTTTGTCAAGGACAGAGTTGCTGTAATGGGCTTCATTGGAACTGCCGCCTGTATAATAATATGGCTTCAGAGACGCATTTATGGTTCCTCTGCCGCCCCAGTTGCTGGTGATGAAAGGCGCCTTGAAATCGTAATCTGTCCAATAGCGGGATATGTCAATCCTTTCAACATCAATCACGATGCCCGCTTTTTTTGCCATCTGCTGAAAAGCAACTGCCATTTCGGACATGCCTGCTCTTCCTGCACTGGTGTAAAGCTTAAAGTGCGTACCCGGTTTGACGCCTGCCTCGGCCAGCAATTTTTTGGCAAGGGCAATATCCTGCTTTTTGGGTTTGATGTTTTTGTTTGCATACGGATGAAAGGGAGGAATGGGCTGATCATTGGCAATGGTTCCAAGTCCTCCCAGTGCAATATTCAGCACCGCCTTCCTGTTGATGATATAGGAAAAGGCCTGACGGACCTTCTTGTTGCGGAATATCTGCATTTCATCTGCATTCTGACCTTTGCCCACCACAGGATCAAGGTTTAACACCAATGGCTGATAACCCATGGCGGTACCCCCTGTTATAACCACATTATCTGATTTCTTTGCCGTGGGAATCAGATCATAACTCAGACTGTACATAATATCAACAGAACCGCTTTGAATGGCAGCCAGCTGAGAAGAGTTCTCCTTGATGGGGACAATGCGATATTCATCAATATAAGGCAGAGGTTTGCCGTCTTCTCCCATGAGAAAATACTCTTCATTTCTGACCAGGGTGGTAACGCCGCCCATCTGCCATTTTTTCAGATTGAAAGGACCGGAACCAATGGGTTTGGTGTTGATTTCGCCCAGATTTTCCTTTGCTATGATTCTGGGATAAACGCTTCCGAGATCCACAGGAAGATCAAGATAGGGTTTTGTCAGCTTGATGATGACAGTATGCGTGTCTTTCACAATCACTTCCTTGATGGGCCCAATTTTTGAATGTCCTCTGGGACATTGTTTGGGATCCAGCACACGGTCAAGACTGAACTTGACATCTTCCGCTGTCAGTGCCCGGCCATTGTGAAATTTTGCATTCTTGTTAAGATGAAAAATCCAAGTAGCCGCATTGTCAGCACTTTCCCACGAATCAGCCAATTCCGGTTTGGCAGTGAGATCAGTGTCAATGCGGGTAAGGGTGTTAAAGATATGGAATGTGGCATGGTAAGATTCATCTCCCACAACTTTATGGGGATCAAGGGTTTTAACTGAGGAGGCTATGCATACGGAAAGTACGCCCCCCCTTTCAACTGCCTGGCCATTTCCGATCATAAGGATTGCACAAAGGAAAGTTGCAATTCCAAGGCAAAAAGAACATTTCAATACTGCTGTCATACTTTGTCTCCTTTTCAAAAAAAATGTATGGAACAAGTTTGCCTTTAGGCGATACTGTATCACAAACTTGAATGTGGAACAATTTTGTAAATTGTTTAATTTAAAACGATTTGCAAAATTGTTCCACAGTAAAGTGTAAACTGCTTTCAGCTTTTATGAATGCAAGGATGTCAAATGCCACCCCTTGCCCCCTCAACCCTCAACCCTTCTCGCTATCATATCAATTTCCACAAGTGCATTGAGCGGCATTGCTGGCACCTGAAAGCAGATACGGGCAGGATATGGGGGTGGAACATATTCCTTGTATATTTCATTCACCGTCTGAAAATCCTGCATGTCAGACAGCAGGACTGTCGCCTTGACAACATCCCCGAAGCTGAGTTCAGATGCCTTCAGCACTTCTTCCAGATTTTTGAAAACGCGGTGTGCCTGAGCTGCAATCCCCTCTTCCAGTTTCCCGGATTCAGGATTGATGCCGATCTGTCCGGACAAAAAAACTGTATCTCCGCAGTCAACAGCTTGTGAATAAGGTCCGACAGCTTCAGGTGCCATTTTTGCTGCTATTATTTTTTTCATATTTTCTCCATCAGTTTATCATAGCGTCAAATGGTTGCCATTGACTTATATCATAAATCATCAATTTCCAGATGTCAAGAGACATATATCATATATCATTTTTTTTGGGCATCATAGTGGTCGTAACTGGGATCGGACTCATATACATCAAGTTAAGATCATAACCCTTTGTTTTTATTAGCCACAGGAGGCAAATGGATTCAGCTCTTGCATACTGATGGCAGATATTGTAATATAAATATTAGGAGCGAACATCATATCTCCCTTCGGCAGGGCTTCAGGGACCGGGGCAGGGCTTCAGGGACCGGGGCAGGCCCTTGAGCCTGCCAGAAGGGTGGTTCCGGCCCCTGAGCTTGCCTAAGGGGATATTTTAAAAGGATTTTGGTAAATGAATGAATATGCTGGCAAAAAAAAATCAAAACATAATCTCCAGCGAACCATGATAATATATTTTTTGCTGATAGGTTTCGCTTCGCTGTTGGTAGGCGTCGAGTTTATAATGGATACACATGGAGCCGAACTGAAACAGGCACTTTTTTCCAATTTTGAAAAGCATTCAAGGAATGAAATCAGCCCTGATGAAGTTTTTGCTCCCATTGACAAATTAAGAAACAAAGCGATCCTGATGATTGCAATCATCATGTTTGTCATGATAATTGTCCTGACAATGTTTATCAAAAATATAACAGAACCGTTGCAGCACATGATTGAAGCATCTGAAGGGATATCCGAGGGAGACCTCAGCCAGACCATAAAAATCCATTCCAATAATGAACTGGCTGAACTTGGAAATGTGATTAATGAAATGTCGAGCAATTTACAGGAAATTATCCTGCTTTCCCAGAATATGTGTTCATCCGGTGTTGATTTTGTTGCAAAAACATCATCAATACTGGAACATGAAACTGTGACCCCTGAAGATATACAGAACGTCAGAGAGGAAATACTGTATCTGAAAGAGGAGCTTGACATGTTAAGCGAGGTGATTGAGTATTTTAATTTTTACTCGGTGGATAAGTGACTGAAATGACTGCTGAACCATGGATAACTTTTCCCGCAGGCATCCTGATATCCACTGCTGTGTCCTCCATCGGACTCGGGGGCGGCATTTTGTGGATGCCTTTTTTTCTGATTATATATAAACTGAGACCTGAAACAGCCGTGCTGACATCCTTGTTGATACAGACTGCCGGGATGGGATCAGGAAGCATTGCATTTTTCAGGCAGAAAAAAGTGGATCATAAGCTGGGGCTTCTTGTGCTTGCCATTGCAGTGCCGGGCATAACAGGAGGTGCTTATGTTGCATATAATTTAAAAGCTCATCATATTGAGATGATTCTGGGAATACTGGTTATGACAACAGCGTTCATATTTGTCTCATCAAACCAGAAATATGAGGATATGGGAGAAACAAGGGCAGACTTGAAACAGGTATATCGGAATTCATGGATTCTGGTTCTGGCATCTGTTATGAGCGGCATGTTAAGTGTCAGCATGAGTGAATGGCTGATACCGGTCATGAGAAGCAGGCTGTCCATGAGAATGAGCAATGCAATTGCCACCTGTATTTTTATTGCATTCGGAACCTGTGTTGCCGGCTCATGCATCCATCTGATCATCGGGGGCAGGCCCAATCTGGCCCTTGTCTTATGGGGAGTTCCGGGAGTGATGATCGGCGGGCAGATTGGCCCGAGGATCACACAGAGAATAAACGAAAGATTGTTAAAGGAAATATTTATTTTTTTATTGACACTTCTTGGTATTCATTTAATTTACAATTCTTATTAGGAAAAAATGTAGGGTGGGTGGAGCGCTAGCGGAACCCACCATCTGCACAAACGGCGGGTTCCGTGCAAATGGCGGGTTCCGTGCAAATGGCGGGTTCCGTGCAAATGGCGGGTTC
>JAOZLU010000259.1 GCA_029934695.1 Desulfobacterales bacterium
GTCAATAAATACTTATATATCAATATATTAGAAAACAATCTTAAAAATGTGTTAAATGAAGGTGGGTTACACACCATGAACACTTTTTTGATAATAAGGAGAAAAAATGAAGAAAGCATTGCTTTTTGTTGTATTGCTGGCTCTGGTGCTGGCAGGATGTTCATCAGACGACAACTCTTCAGATTCGGAACCCGAGACAAAACCCGTGGTGGATGATGGTCTGCCCGTAATTGTACCGGAGCTTGCTGAAGAATCTTGGACTCGCAACGCAATAACATTTGAACAGTTGCACAATGTTAATGAAGAATCCGGAGAATTGGTCATTGATCTGGGGGATCCGGACATTTCGGGTGAGATTCATATCGGTCCCTATCCCTTTGAGGCTGGAGATTCGAATTATGATTATATTCGTTATCGCAGAAGTGCCGAGTTATCGGAAGGAAGGGCTGTGCTGCCGCTTTCCAGGCTTTACACCGCCAGCTATGACTCAAACGGCTGGATAGAAGGCGGAGATTCCACTGCCACACCGACAGTGGCATACCGGCTTGAATTATTTCAGGGTGAAGATACTTCTCTCGGGATGTATGGCAGTTTCGCCAGTTTTGAAGCAGCAGGAGAAGGCGTTTTCCGAAAAATGCCGACGATTATTGACGGCCCTTATGTCACCTTGCTCTCCAGTGATGACCCCACGTCAATGGAGATCGTCTGGGAGACGGACGAACCCTGTTCCGGCCGGGTCAGTTTCGGATCGCAGACTTATGATCAGGGTAACGGAGAAAGTACGGAACATAGCGTGAAGATATCCGGTCTGACTCCGAATACAGCGTATGAATACGCGGTCGAATCCGTATCCGAGGATGGCAGAAAAGTAACATCAAAGATTTATACGGTTCGGAGTGCTCCGGAAAAAGGCGACGGACCGGTTGTTTTTGCTTTTGCCAGTGACTGCCGCACAGGCGGTGTCGGAGGCGGGGAAAGGGATTATATGGGGGTCAACCTTTATGTTCTGAATCAGATTACAGCCAGCGCTTACCGGAAAGGTGCCGAATTCTTTCTCTTCGGAGGGGATATGGTTTACGGATACTCTACCGACAGTAAGGATTTTGCCCTGCAGTTGAAAGCATGGAAGCAGGGGATGGCCGGATTCTGGAGGACCAGACCTGTTTATTCGGGAATGGGAAACCATGAAGTCGGGATGAACATGTATGGAGGTATGGAGGTTATTCTTGACAAATGGCCCTACAGCACAGACAGCGGCGAAGCTGTTTTTGCGGACGAAATGTTTAATCCGACAAACGGACCGGCCGTTTCTGACTCTCGCAGGCCCTCCTATCAGGAAAATGTTTATCAGTTTCAATACGGTCCGGTTCTGGTGATGTCTCTCAACAATACATACTGGATGACAGGATTTACGACTGAGTATGCCAAGACTTATGGCGGCGCACCCGTAGGATATATTATGGATGATCAGTTGGATTGGCTTGAAACCAGCATTGAAAATGCTGAAAAGGATCCGACTGTCAAATTCATTTTCCTTTTTACGCATTCACCTGTTTTTCCCACAATGAAACATATTTACGGTGCCATGTGGTGCGGCGGTGATAATAATGTGAGAGCTTATACAAAGAACAAAGACTCAGGGAAAGTTGAACCGGAAGCTTTGGGAATTGTGGAAGTGCGTAACCGTATGTGGAAAGCCCTTGCCCAATCCTCCAAAGTTGCGGCCGTGTTTACGGGTGATGAACACGCGTACCATCGGACCCTGATAAGCAGTACAACCCCGGTAGGCGTTTATCCGGATGACGATACAGACGGAGACGGTGTATTAGACAAATATTCGCCGAATCCGGAGTTCACCCATCCCGTATGGCATATCACATGCGGCGGTGGCGGTGCTCCGTATGTTGCAAATGTCGAATCCGCGCCCTGGACACCTGAAACAGTCTCTTCACATATCGGTTATGTGCTGATCAGAGCTGAAGGGGATAAGGCGTCTCTGGAATTCGTCACAAATCCCGCAGGTGCTATCGGCGAGGTTGCGGATGAAGTCGCTGACCTGATGGCGGTAAAATAAGCTGAACATTCGATCATCATTGCTATCCGCAATATGCGAATAGCAAAAACAATTGATATCTGTCATAATAAAACGACGGAGGAATAACATGCGTAACACATTTATGCGTTTTGTGCTGCTGTTTTTTCTGCTTAACAGCATCTGGATCGTCAGTGCATCTTCTGCTGACAATCTGCCTGTGATTGAACCGGAACTTGCAATTGTACCCTATTCTGTCTTCCAGAATGTCATAACATCTGAGCAGATGAACAATATGGTCGATGGAAATGAGGAGGGACTGACTCTTGATCTCCTGAATCCGGACCTTTCGGGTAAGATTTATTTCAGCCAATATCCTTTTGAAGCCGGAGACTCAGGGTATGATTATACTTATTATACTGACAAAATCGGCAGCCTGTCACAGGGGAGCGGCATACTGCCGATATTCAATCTTTACCGGACTAAATACGATGCCAATGATTGGCTCGGGCGCGGAATTTCCACCGCCACCCCGACAGCTGCCTATCGTCTGAAATTGTTTCAGGCCGGAAAAGGGTATGCCGGCCTGTATGGCAGCCGGGTCAGTTTCAATTATGAAGACGGGGCATTCCGGAAAATGCCGACGATTGTCCTGGGACCTTATGTGACGATGGTCTCCAGTGACGATCCCGAGTCGATGGTCATTGTCTGGGAGACGGATGAACCCAGTTTCGGCCAGGTCAGCTTCGGCTCGCTGGTGTATAAAGAAGAGAAGGGGGCAATCACAAAGCATAGCGTTAAAATATCCGGGCTGACGCCGAATGCGGAATATGAATATTATGTTGAGTCTGTGTCCCCGGATGGCAGAAAAGTCACCTCAAATACTTATACCACCCATACTGCTCCTCAGAAGGGTCAGGGCCCGGTCACCTTTGCCTACGGTTCTGACAGTTATCACGGTGTGGGGGGCGGAGAGCGGGCTTATATGGGGGTCAACGCCTATATTCTGAATCAGATTTCAGCCAATGCCCGCCGCCAGGGAGCGGATTTCCTGATTTTCGGAGGCGATCTGGTAGAGGGATACTCTTCTGACAAGGAGAACTTTGCCTTCCAGCTACGGACATGGAAACAGGTCATGGGCGGATTCTGGCGAACCAGTCCTGTTTATCCGGGAATGGGAAATCATGAATTTGTGTGGAATTATTATGAGGATGATTCGGTCCTTGCCAAATGGCCATACAAGACAGACAGCGGCGAAGCTGTCTTTGCCTCTGAGTTCTACAATCCGACAAACGGACCGGCAGTCTCCGATTCCCGAAGGCCAACGTATCAGGAAAATGTCTATCATTTCCAATACGGTCCGGTTCTGGTGATTTCTTTCAACAATACCTACTGGGCATCAGGATTTACCGACTCAGTTTATGAAACTTATGGCGGGAATCCTCTGGGGTATATCATGGAAGATCAGTTGGCGTGGATAGAGGAGAGACTGAACACTGCTGAAAATGATCCGAGTGTCAAGTTTATTTTCCTTTTTGGACACGCGCCTGTTTTTCCTTATATGAGCCATATCGGAGATGGCATGTGGTATAGGGGCGATAATAAAATGAGACCCTATACAAAGAATGAGACATCAGGAAAACTGGAACCGGAGGCATTGGGAATTGTTCAAGTCCGTGACCGTTTCTGGAAGGCGATTGCCCAGTCCGCCAAGGTGGCTGCTGTTTTGACAAGTCATGAACACGGATATCACCGGACGCTGATAAGCAATACAACGCCGGTAGGGGTTTTCCCGGATGACGATACCGACGGGGATGGCAAACTGGATAAATATTCACCGAATCCGGAGTTTGTCAATCCCACATGGCATATTATGTGCGGCGGCGGCGGTTCTCCCTATAATGCAGAAGGTGTTGAACCGACACCATGGAAACCCGAAAGAACGACTTCGCATTATGGTTATGTTCTGATTAATGCGGAAGATGACAAAGTTTCCATGGAGTTCGTCGGCGGACCTGTGTTTGAAGTTCTGGACAGGGTGGACGATCTGATGGCAGTAAAAAAATAAGGATGTCCCACTGTCATTCCGGGTAAAATGATAAAAATTGGCAGAATTTTTATCATTTTAACCCGGAATCCACTCCTCAAAAGTCTGATTATAACGGATTTAGGTGGATGCTTTTTAATAACCACAGAGAGCCGCGGAGGAGGCACAGAGAGCCACAGAGTTTTTACTGTTTTCACTGCGGTTCACAGCGGCTTCACAGTGGCCTTCTGTGGTATTTACGGTCACGTCATGGTTCAGGACTGGCTCCCCTAAATCCGTTATAATCAGTCAAAAGTTATTATAACCAATTTTTTTTAAACATTTTTCACAGTATCAGGAGGTAAGATGACAAAAATTTCAAGAGGTATTTCCTTTATGTGGATTGCATTTCTGCTTGTTCTGTTTTCCTTTACTGGTGCCAATGCACAAGAATCCCAGGTACCCCCAAAATGGTGGCGGGTGAGTCCCCTGTCGTATCCGGAGACTTCGGAACTCCTGTACCATGTCAAGTTGAACTACAGCTACGCCAAAAGCAGCGGGGCAACGTCCAAAGACAACCATACCGCCAAGTGTACTTTTGTGTTGAGAAAACACAGATTCACCAATTCTTTGATTGGCAAGCTCAAAATAAGGGATGAGAAATCGGCTTCTGACAGGATAGTATATACGGATGAACAGGGAGCGATCCCCAGTGACGACCAGAGCGGAAGAACTCCGACCAGTTACTATGTTGAAGAAAGCGATGTGACATCAAAGAAGTATAAAGAGAAGAAACTGATTGACGAACTCAGAATAGCCCTGATAGGCGGATTTTATGTCGGGCCAGGGGTAATATGGGAAATGAGTGAAAAAAAGCAGATTGACAGCAAGTTTATCTATTATGGGGGATGCGGCTATGATTTCAGCCCTCATAAGGATCTTGCCTTCAAATTATATGCCGCGTATGCGAAGGAAGAACTGGAGTATTCAGATGTATATGAGGCTTATGTTCGTTCTTTCAAAACGCCGACAGACTATGAGACGGGAACCATAAGTTCAGACAAGTATTATCTTGTTCAACAGGCATCCTGGAATATCACAGCCCCTCTGACACTGAATCAGAACATCACATATATCGGAGATATTGACAGGGGGAGCAGATATGAGTGGGAGTTCAACTTGGGGCTGGCCTATCAGATCACCAAATACATTTCTCTTAATACGGCTTACAAAGAGGAGCTTGATAATCTGCCACAGTACTCGACCTCCCGAAAAAGAGAAACCGAATTGACAGTCGGTTTTACAGTGAATTATTAATGTTAAAAACTTGACATGAACTGAAGGTTCAAGTTCAAGTTCAAGGATTTACAGGGATTTATGGAAATTGATATGGATGTTGTCTGGCTGGGTCAGCCGGATTGTCACAATTCAGCGTTGTCAGGGGGCAAAGCAGCCAACCTGAGCCGTTTTGCAGCCAGCTATCCGGTTCCGCCGGGATTTTGTCTGACCACAGCGGTTTTTGACCGATGGGCATTTAAACAGAATGAAGCTGGCCTTCCCCCTCTGGTTCAGAGAATTTTGGCAGGGGCCTGCAACACCTTGGCTGAACAGTGTGGAACAGCAGCGCCCGGCGTTGCTGTCCGTTCATCAGCGGTGGATGAAGACGGACAGACTGCCTCTTTTGCCGGTCAGTATGACACCTTTCTCAATATTGTCGGTGATGAAGCAATATCTGACGCGGTGGCCCGCTGCTGGGCATCTGCCCGATCCCCGCGTGTGGAGGCTTATCGGTGTCAGCAGGGACTGCCGACCCATGATGTGCGGCTGGCAGTCTTAGTGCAGCAACTAATAGCGGCTGACATTTCAGCAGTCGCTTTCAGTGCCAATCCGGTTACAGGAAATACCGAGGAAATCGTTATCAATGCCAGTTGGGGGCTGGGTGAAAGTATTGTCAGCGGCACTGTGACCCCGGATACATACATAGTGCGTAAATCCGATTTAAGTATGATAAAACGGCAAATCGCCCATAAGCGGCGCATGACTGTCCTGGCTCCGAACGGGACGCGGGAAGTGGCCGTACCCGGCGTGTTAAGCGACCAACCAGTCATTAACAATACCCAGACAATTGAAATCGCACGACTGGTGCTGGCATTAGAATCTGAAACAGGCTGGCCCGCGGATATTGAATGCGCGTTTAAGGGTGAAACACTTTATCTGCTTCAGTGCCGCCCCATTACCACGATTGCTTAGAACTTGTTGCTCCGGACAGTCTTTTGTTCTGCCAAACTGCAAGTTTGGCACTCTGGACAATCTTCTGCCAAACTGCAAGTTTGGCACTCCGGATAATCTTTTGTTCTGCCAAACTGCACTCCGGACAATCTTTTAGTTAACCTTCAACATCACTGGTTCTAACGGATTTTGTGGTTCCGAAATATGACAGCGGATTACAGGATGAAACGGATTTTCCCGGTCCGGAACATGCCGGAAACATGACGGCGGATATCCGTTTCATCCTCCTATCCGCTGTCATATTTCCCGATACCACAAAAAATGTTAGAATCAGCAACATCAGGAAAGAAAATTATTATGTCAACTCAACCTGACACTCCTCCTGTGTCTATTCCGATACCGCGGGATTTTCCGGTCATATATGAAAATCCCGATGAGGCAAGTTTTTTCTGGCAACAGGAAAGCACCCATCATTCCGAACCGTTGAAGCCATTGGATTTTCACTTCAACGCGCGGCTGATCTTTGAAACGAATAATAATGTCTATAAGGCTTATGCTCTCCCTCTGAAGATATACTGCCGCCATATCAACACCTACTATTATTATTCCCTTGTTCCCCAGTTCGGACCTCCCGAGGAAATGGAGGCCCAGGGCAAAGAATCTGAGAAGAGACTGGGCATTGCGATGATGAGTCTGGGTGAACGCTGGGAAAAGGAATGGTTCCCCGAAATCAGAGATCATCTTGCCTACTGGGAGAAATTCAATCTGAAGGATGCGTCCATCTCTGACCTGTCAGAACATCTGGACGAAACTTACAGGCGCGTCTGGCGTTCATGGGAAATACACTGCATGCTTGGCATTCCCATGGTATTGGCCATCAGTCTGTTTGAAGAGATGTATCAGGATCTGTTCAGCAACGCGGCTCCGTTTGATGCGTATGATTTGCTGGCCGGATTTGAAAACAAGTCTGTTGAAGGGAGCCGGGCACTTTGGGAACTGAGCCGTCAGGCACTGGCTTCGCCGGTTGTACACAAAGTGCTGACTGACAGTGATGCAGCGGATGTCATGACCAGATTGAGCGATTCAGCAGAAGGCCGGGCATTTTCAAATGACCTGAACACTTATTTGCAGGAATATGGTAAGCGGAGTGATAAGACGTATCTGACCACTCCTTTCTGGATAGAGAACCCTGCCCCTGTTATCAAAAACCTGCAGGACTATGTGACTCAGCCGGACAAGGATCTGAATGCCGAATTAAAGAAAACCGGAGAGCGGCGGGAGGAGCGGCTGACAGAGGTGCGGGAAAAGCTCCAAGGCTATCCCCAACCAGTCGTGACCCAGTTCGAGTCTCTTCTCAAAGCTGCACAGACGGCCAATATACTCAGAGAGGAGCACACGCACTGGATTGACTCCCAGGTCAGTTATCATGTTCGGCAGGTACTGACAGAGTTCGGTCGGCGGATGGCTGAGGCGGGTGTGATTGCTGAAAGGGATGATGTCTTTTACCTCATTCCGGATGAATTGAAAGAGACGATTGAGTCGCTTCCTGAAATTGACTGTCGTGAACGTGTTGATGAACGCCGTGCAACAGAGAAAAAGTTTGCTGAACAAACGCCGCCGCCGTTCCTGGGCATGATGCCGCCCGGGCCGCCGCCGGACAATCCTCTGTTTCGGGCGTTTTTCAAGATCGGTGGCGGACCTCCTCCTGCACCGTCTGAGGTGCCGGGTGAACTGACCGGTTCTCCGGGGTCGTCCGGTGTTGTAAAAGGGACTGCGAAAGTGGTCCGTCTGTTGTCCGAGGCGGATAAACTGAACCCTGGCGACATCCTGGTGACTGAATATACCACACCGTCATGGACACCCCTTTTTGCCAGCGTCGCGGCTGTGGTCACGGACAGCGGCGGTATCCTCAGCCACTGTGCTGTTGTGGCCCGTGAATTCGGCATTCCTGCCGTTGTGGGCGCGAACATGGCGACATCCGTGATTCAGGATGGGCAGGTCATTGAAGTGGATGGGGATGCAGGTATGGTTCGTATTATTTCGCCATCGTAGTGGAAATAAACTTGAACGTGAACTAAAGGTTCAAGTTCACGTTCAATGGGTCATAAATTCAGGCCATCACTTTTTCAGCGGTCTCCTCAGCCAGCTTCATCACATCCTCACAGTCTTCAACATGGACCTTGCCAATAAACCCGCAGGCCAGAATAAAATAAGTTTCGCCAAACCCGTGCCATTTTTTGAAGAAAAATTCATATTTGGGGAAAATATCAGCATGAATCATTTCATCCGAGTCTCCCTGGGTCTGTATGAAAACGAGTGTTTTGCCCGGAGAAAGACGGCTGGCATAAGGATTCGTGTCATCATCTGCCACATAAGAAACGGTGCGGTCAATAAAACCCTTGAGCTGGCTTGAAACATCGCCGAAATAAACGGGTGTCGCCATGACCAGAACATCGGCTTCCCGGACCGCTTCCAACACATCTGTCAGATCGTCTTTGAGAACGCACCGGTCTGACTTTGCCTTGCAGGTTCTGCATCCCTGACAGCCACTATAGCTGAGCTTGTTCAGAATAAAGGTCTGTACTTGAGAGCCGAGCTTTTCCGCTGTTTCACAGTATCGGGCGGCAAGCACGGTGCTGTTTCCTCTGACT
The DNA here is from genome assembly GCA_029934695.1 of Desulfobacterales bacterium. Classification (GTDB taxonomy): domain Bacteria; phylum Desulfobacterota; class Desulfobacteria; order Desulfobacterales; family 4be13; genus JAOZLU01. Next base: position 8,939 of record JAOZLU010000259.1, read on the forward strand.
TTCGGACTTCCAAGCAGACATAGGGTTTTCATTTTGGATTCTCCTCTGTAAATCCAATTATATGTAATGATTTCGTTTGTGTGTTT
>JAOZLU010000260.1 GCA_029934695.1 Desulfobacterales bacterium
ATACAATCTGGTCTGACGAGAATAAAATGTTGAAATTCAATAAATTATACTTTACTCCTGAAATTGAGAATGAATATCAGAAATATCATAATAATCAGTCACTTTTTTCAAGAAGAGGCGGATTAATTCTGGCTCTGATTGTATTTGATTTTTTTCTCTTATCAGATTATACTTTAATGCCGGAAAAAATATCAGATGCAATTATTGTCAGATTATTTATTGTTACTCCGATATTAAGTTTCGGTCTTGTTTTCACATATATAAAAAAATATTCTCAATATATTGAATATGTATTCATATTTGTAATATGTGCCGCACTTGGTGGAAATCTGTTTTTAATGTGTGCATATCTTCCGGAAAGCAGTGAATATTATGTAGGATTGATTCTGATATTAATTTATGGGGTTATTTTTTTCAGAATCAGTTTTAAAAATACTTTGTTACTGTCTGTATCACTTTTTGTTTCTTATGAAATTTTAATTGCATCTCATTATAATTTATCATCAGATTCTGGTGATTTACTGAGAAAGTCAATGTTTATTCTTGCTTCAGGCTTTCTGTCTCCGTTTGCTGCTTTTTTCTTTGAAAAAATGTCCAGAAAAATTTTTATGCAACGAAATAAAATTGAGAGAGCAACGGAATCAGCTGAAAATGCAAATAAGGCAAAAAGTGAGTTTCTTGCCAATATGTCTCATGAAATAAGAACACCTATAACTGCGATACTTGGTTTCACAGATTTATTGTCGGATGGTGATCTGAATGACAGACACAGACATTATCTGAATGCCATAAAAAACAATAGCAGTTTATTATTATCACTGATAAATGATATTCTTGATTATTCAAAAATCGAAGCAGGAAAAATCGGTATCGAAAAAATTCCGTTTTCATTGGAAAATCTGTTTGATAATATCAAGATCAACTCAGGAATACTACTGAAGAAAAAACAGTCAGAAGTTGAAATGAGAATAAGGCTTCCCTCTGACTACAGTAAATATATCATAGGTGATCCCACAAAAATTTTACAAATTATGAATAATCTGATCAGTAATGCTGTAAAATTTACAGATAAAGGTTTTATCGAATGCGGTTTTTCTGTCAGGAACGAATATCTGGAGTTTTATGTCAGAGATACAGGTATTGGCATATCAGAAGAAAATCAATCATTTGTTTTTAATTCTTTTGAACAGGCTGATACAAGCACGACAAGAAAATACGGGGGAACCGGTCTCGGGCTTGCTATTTCAAAAAACTTGGTAAATCTGATGGGTGGTGAAATCAGAATTCATTCTGTCATAGGAGACGGTGCCGCATTTTATTTTACTATCCCTTATAGACCTGTAAAAGAAGAACAAATACTGAAGAGTGACAAAGCAGTCAGAGTAAAGAAAAAAGGAGCCTTGAATCATAAAATATTATTGGTCGAAGATAATGAATTCAATCAGATATTAGTCGGAACGATATTGGAAGAATTCGGATTTTCTGTTGAAATAGCAGGCGACGGTCAAGACGCTATTTCAAAATACAAATCCGATTCTTCTATCGGTATAATACTTATGGATATTCAAATGCCGATTCTGGACGGACTTGAAGCAACTATGAAAATCAGAGAGATTGAGCAGGATGGGGGTAAAAAAAGAATCCCTATTATTGCTTTGACAGCAGGTGTTTCGGAATCTGAGAAAGATGAAATTATCAAAGCCGGATTGGATGATTATGTATCAAAACCGATAGATCGGAAACATTTACTGGATATTTTAGGGAGATATTCAGGATGACGGACATTATCAATTGTTCGGCCGCACTTGGTTCGGATTGACGCGCTCGGTTCGGATTGATAAATCTGAACCTCCTCCGGCCGGAACATGGACGGAAAGGGTGTTCTGTGAAAAAGGCGGGCGGAGGGCGGAAAAATGCCCGGAAAGGGCGCACCTCTCCTGTGCTGTCCGTGAGAGGGCTTCCCATGAACTACAAGAATCGGATAAGAAAGGTAAGGCCGGCTTTCTTCTTATCCGTTTTCCCCGTAGTTTTTGCAGCGACAGAACTACCAGGCTGAATTTAACTTCAAACATTAAAGGAGGAAATGTGATTTCAAAAAAGAGTTTGGCATTGATCATTATTGTGGCTATGGCTTCAGTTTTGTGTTTTTCTCATTTTGCCGGAGCGCATTCCGGCGATGAAGATGCAATGGGATGTCATATTTGTGAGACCAATTGCGAACAATGGGGCCTTGAAGAAGGAGAATATCATTGCGACGATACAGAAGCCGATTCAGGCAACCTCATCACCTCAAAACTCTGGATCAAAGCCGTTATCAACACAGATGAAAAAGGCCCCGTCAAAGCAGTCTGGAAAAGAGGCGGCCAGGATGCCACCGCAGCCGGAGACACTGTCATCTGGGGCTATTTCCATGCCAGTCCTGATGATGTCACCTGGGGCAGCGAAGAGAACCCTGACTTGTTCGTCAAAATCTGGTTTGACCGCAGCGGCCGGGTGGATGTCAATTTTTTCCACGTCTCAGTCCCGGAGATAGAAGTCTATTCGGATTATCCTTATGACGGCGTTCCAGATGAACACGGAACCACAACGATGACGACAAGATATATTCGTCAGTATTATCTGGACGGCCAAAGCAATATGGAAGAGAATTCTGAGGACGGAAAACCGCTCGAAGACGCGGCATATTATCCAGAAGGGAATCCTCCAGGATATTCCGCCACGGACCGCCTTAGAATCGGCACACTCATCAACACAGTTGAAAATGGCCCGATTGAAGCGATCTGGCACAAAGGCGGCGAATCCGACACCGCCGACGGCCATCGGGTACTCTGGGGGCATTTTTACGCCAGCCCCGATGATGTCAACTGGGGCAGCAAGAACAATCCCGACCTTTTCGTCAAAGTCTGGTTTGACGCAAGCGGAAGGGTTGACGTTAATTATTTCCATGTATCTGTTCCTGACATCGAGGTCTATTCCGACCTTCCTGACAGAGAGTCGTATAATGAAAAAGGAACCACGATCATGGAAAACCGCTATATCCGGCATGAATATCATCAATATGAAGTCGTAAAACTTGAGACAGACTATGGCGATATTATGATGTGGGTTTACGATCAGACCCCTTTGCACAAGGCAAATTTCATGCGACTGGTTAAGACAGGATTTTATGACAATACGATTTTCCATCGTGTGATTGACGATTTTATGATCCAGGGCGGTGCTTACAGAAGCGGCACCTGGGAAGGAGATAACCCCGATTTGATAAACGCAGAGATTGACAGCCAGTTCACGCATGTGTATGGGGCAGTAGGAGCGGCCCGGACATCAGACAATGTGAATCCGGAAAGAAAATCCAGCGGCTCCCAGTTCTACATTGTGGAAAATAGCAACGGAACCCCTCACCTAAATATGAATTATACAGTATTCGGACAGGTCATTGACGGGATGAATGTGGTGGAGGATATCGCAGATGTCGAAACAAACGAAAGCGACAGACCGCTTCAGGATGTGTATTTAAGAGAAGCGAGTACAGTGATGCTGACGGCTGAGGAGTTGCTGGAAAATTACAATGTGAATGTGTTAGTCCAATGATGTACTGCCGGACGGGGTTGCAAACCCCGTCCGGCAATGGTCCGACAATGACCAAAGACTGAGGAGAGCGCAATGAAAACCAAAACGTGTGTCATTCAACTCGTATGTGCCTTGTCTGTGTTGTTTTTCGCTCTGACACCAGCAGTGTTCGGAGTGGAGATAACGCCAGATATTTCTGATCCTTTTTACTCTCCGGGTACCGATCCTGTGGGGCTTGCGTATGACGGAACCTATCTGTGGAACGCGGATGCTGACGACCAGATGATTCACAAACTGGATACGTCAGGAAATCTCATTGATTCGTTTTATTCGCCCGGATTTGCGCCAGCCGGTCTCGCATTCGACGGAACGTATTTATGGAATGCTGATGTTGATAACCAGATCATTTATAAACTGGACACTTCCGGAGAAGTCATTGATTCGTTCGACTCTCCCGGTATTGAGCCAGCAGGTCTCGCATTCGACGGAACATACCTGTGGAATGCAGATACCTATGACCAGATGATTTATAAGTTGGATATCTCCGGGAATATTGTAGATTCGTTTTATTCTCCAGGTCCCAAGCCGTCTGGCCTTGCATTCGACAAAATATATTTATGGAACGCTGATCCTGATGAGGAAAGGATATTCAAATTAGATACATCCGGGGAAATCATTGACTCGTTTTATTCGCCCGGGTTTGCCCCTGCCGGTCTCGCATTCGACGGAACGTATCTGTGGAATACGGATATTGAAGACGACGAGATTTACAGAATAGACGTGTCACCGGATACAGGAGAACCAGATACAGGCTATCTGGTGACACCCGAACTCTGGATCAGAGCCGTTATCCGAACTGCGGAAAAAGGCCCGATTGAAGCGGTCTGGAAAAAAGGCGGCCAGGGCAATACCGCGGGAGGACACAGTGTGATCTGGGGATATTTCTATGCCAGCCCCGACGATGTCGCCTGGGGCAGCGAAGAGAACCCTGACTTGTTCGTCAAAATCTGGTTTGACCGCAGCGGCCGGGTGGATGTCAATTTTTTCCATGTCTCAGTCCCGGGGATAGAAGTCTGGTCAGCCTATCCTTATAACGGTGCAACATACGAATACGGCGTCACAACCATGGACACAAGATATATCCGGCAGTATTACATGAACGGTCAGAGTGACATGGAGAAAAATTACGAAAACGGGTATCCCCCAGCCGGATATTCACCCGGGGGAAATCCTTCAGGATATCCGACCTTGAACAATCTCAGGATCGGCGCGTTAATCAGCACCGTTGAAAAAGGGCTGACTGATGCAATGTGGCGCAAAGGCGGAGAAGACTCGACAGCGGGAGGGCACCAGGTCCTCTGGGGTCATTTTTACGCCAGTCCCTCGGACGTGAACTGGGGAGATGAAAACAACCCGGACCTTTTCGTCAAAGTCTGGTTTGATGCGAGCGGAAGAGTGGATGTGAATTATTTCCATGTATCTGTTCCTGACATCGAGGTCTATTCTGATCTGCCTGACGCGGGATACTATGATAAAAAAGGAACAACGATCATGAGGAACCGGTATGTCAGGCACGAATTTTGGAGAGATCAGCCCTCAGATGAAATCGCCAGTGCCATGGTCGAAAGGCACAATCACTGGCGGCGTCAGGTGGGCGTACCGGACATTGTCTGGTCTTTCGAACTCGCGGCCCACGCTCAGGAATGGGCGGATTATCTGAGCGATCAGGACTGCCTGTCCGCGAGTCAAAGGCCCGGTGATCCTTACGGTGAGAACATCGTCATTATGTGGGGAGAAAACCGCCCTCAGGATGTTACGGATTACTGGGCAGACGAAAAAACGGATTATGACTATACAACCAATTCCTGCGCTGATGTGTGCGGGCATTACACTCAGATTGTATGGGGCAGCACAACAAAAGTCGGATGCGGAAAAGCCAGATGCGGCAACGATATATGGGAGATTTGGGTATGCAATTACGATCCTCCGGGGAACTGGGTTGGTGAGTGGCCTTATTAGCGGGTATCGGAAGTATATAATCCTTGCAGATTTTACAGGAGTGCTGAAATAAAATTTTAGCACAACTTATCCTGCACTTCTGAGTCTCCGAATATCACCGATACGGATGGTTATATTTTTTGAATCAAAATATTCCAGCAAAGGGATCAGATACTTGCGGGACACTTTGGCGATCTCCTTGAATTGCGGGGCCGTCATTTCTCTCTGGGCCACAAGAAAATCAACCGTCTGCTTTTTCAGGTCATTTATAGCATCAGTATGAAAATAAAGGTCTTCCTTAGCTTTGATGATTTTCCCTTCATCAATCAGAAGCTTTAAGACATCTTTGGCCTGGGGCGCCTCAATATCAAGCGATTTGCCCAGTTCTTTGAAATAGGGAGGTGTCAGTCCGCCTTTTACATAAGCATCCAGAATTTTTTCCTTCACATCAGCCTGATTCACAGCCAGGGAAACCTTATGCGTTGCAAGGCGGATGGTATCCTCTTCCTGAACAATTGCCCCATCTTTTATCATCTGATTAAACAACAGATTGAAAAGCTTCTGGCTCACAAATGACGGAAATTTGGATTTCAGTTCTTCCTTGAACATTGCCGGTTTCAGAGGATTGGCCTGATGATAGGTGTCAAGACAGTCATAAATTTCCTTTTTCAGTTTTTCAAAACTGTCATAATGAATATATATCTGCTTTTCCTTATCCGTCCGAATCACCGTTTTTTTGGACAGAAGCCCCTGCAAGGTCCGGTCAAGCTGTTTGTCGGGCAGGTTTGTCATTATTTTCAGTTCGGAAAGGGAAACCCCCTGATAAGCGGACGCGCTGATATGATAGGAAATGATTTCTTCCGGTGCGCCCTCAACAAGGCTTTCCAGCCCTTCAGTGATTTCAGTTCTGAACCGCTTATGCTTTCGGGGAATGGGGTTAAGGACACGGCCCCCGCCGATGGTGCGTATCGGGGAATAGCTGCGGATAACAAATCTGTCATCTTTGATGAGGGCAACCGGACTGTCAAGGCGCAGTTGGCCAACAATGGTGTCGCCCGGATTCAGTTCCTCGCGGTCAAGCAATATCAGATTCCCGAGTATTTCACTGGTTCCGGAGTGAAACCTGACGCGGGTGCGGTTTTTTATGGCTTTTTTATTGCTGTTCAGGAAGTGGAACGACACATCAGCCATATAACTTGAAATCAGGGCACCGGGCATTGACAAAATCTCCCCCCTGTTCACCGATGCCTTTTCAAGTCCCTGGAAATTGACGGCCGTACGCATGCCGGCTTCGGCTTCATTGGCACTTTCATTGTACACCTGAATTCCCCGGACCTTTGAGGTAATCCCCGAAGGATATATGATAATGGTATCACCCTTCTTCACCCGTCCGGAAATCAGGGTCCCCGTAATCACCGTGCCAAAGCCTTTCATGGTAAACACACGATCCACCGGAAGACGGAACAATCCTGTTGAAGAACGCGGGGGGATCAGAATGCTCAACTCATCAAGCGTTCTGACAAATTCCGGAATCCCCTCGCCCGTAACAGATGACAGTGTCACCACAGGCGAATCTTCCAAAAAAGTTCCCTCAACAAATTGGCAGACATCATCCAGCACCAGTTCCAGCCACTCTTCATCCACCAAGTCTGTTTTGGTCAGAACCACAAGGCCGTATTTCACATCCAGAAGGGTGCAGATTTCTATATGCTCCCGTGTCTGGGGCATGACGCCCTCGTCAGCAGCAATCACCATGGCAACAATATCAATGCCGGTGGCCCCTGCAACCATGTTTTTCACAAATTTTTCATGCCCGGGAACATCCACAATGCCAAGACGCTGGCCGCTCGGAAGTTCCATGGATGCAAATCCGAGTTCAATGGTGATGCCGCGCTGCTGCTCTTCCTTTAATCTGTCTGTGTTGATACCGGTCACGGCTTTGATAAGGCTTGTTTTTCCGTGATCAATATGTCCGGCTGTTCCAAGAATAATCTGTTTCAAGGCTGAGGCACTCCTTATTTTACTTATCTGATTTTCTGCTTCGCCAAGATTCCATGACATAGGCCATTCCCACCAGAAAGATACCCAGTCCTGCCACATAAACAGGATTTGAGTCAGGATAAAAAAAACGGGTCAGGAAAACAGCAAAAGCAGCACCAAGGATGGCTCTTATTACAAAAATATTAAATTTGCCCACAATAATAATCCTATTGTAATCTGTATGTTAGCTTAATTTATAAATGATATAGCATAAGGGGGCTGAGGTCAATAGCAAATATTTTTTTAAAAATATGAAAAAAATGCTTGCAATGGGTCAGATGATCTGATAGTAATGCTTTCTTACATGGTGGGTGTAGCTCAGTTGGTAGAGCACTTGGTTGTGGCCCAAGTGGTCGAGGGTTCAAGTCCCTTCATTCACCCCATTTTTTTTTGAGCGCCCGTAGCTCAGCCGGATAGAGCGCCGGACTTCGAATCCGTAGGCCGGGGGTTCGAATCCCTCCGGGCGTGCCAAAGAAATTAAGGCTTTACAGAAAAAACATAATAAGCTCTGATGAAACGGGGTACATATAGGGAACATCACGCAGCTTTTTTATGTCTGAAGGGTACAAAGCCCTTTCCCCCCACATTTCTTCCTTCCATGCATTTGTGCGTGTGAACTTCAAAATGCTCACAGTCAAAACAGTCCGGATTGTTGCAACATTCATTTTCTTTATCCGGGTTTTGCACACATAATTTTTTTATGTTTCTCTTTTTTTATTTCTATGGGGGGTGCGGTTTTTGATACACCGATACACCATCTTCTTCACTGTCATTTTCAATAGTTAAATGCGGTGTATCGCCGGGTTCCGACCGTCCTCTGTCCCGAGGGAACTTCCGAGCCTCGGCGGTCCCGAGTGCCACAAGGACACAGCACCGCACCGAATGTCATCATCCCTGTCCAAAAAATTGAGATTACCATATTGTCAAAAAAAAACGCAAACTCTTTTGGAAAATCAGGGACAGAATGGGAGCAGGGACAAAATATCATTTTGTGAGCTTCGGATCAGCCGGAAAATTTTTTTGGCACATTCCGCATGGCATTGAAATAAAAAGATATTTTCTGACCACAATTTTCTTTCTGAATCACTGCAATTTTGGATCCGGACATTTCCAGACTCCGCCTGAGAACAAGGATCAGTAGTTCCCATTGAATAATTTCTGATTATAACGGATTTAAGATGATTTCCAGAAAAGAATCTCCCATGGCAACGTAGGGTGGGTGGAGCGTAGCGTAACCCACCTTGTGCGGATGTCCGGAGGTGTCTGGTGGATCAGTAGTTCCCATTGAATAATTTCTGATTATAGCGGATTTAAGATGATTTCCAGAAAAGAATCTCCCATGGCAACGTAGGGTGGGTGGAGCGTAGCGTAACCCACCTTGTGCGGATGTCCGG
>JAOZLU010000873.1 GCA_029934695.1 Desulfobacterales bacterium
GGCCATGGTTTGGCAGTCAAACATCAAGCATCAAGCATCAAGCATCAAGCATCAACTTCCTATATCGCAATCCGGGCATCCACAACAAAAACATTATCTTCATAGGCGATGACAGGATTCAGATCCATTTCCTGAATGGCAGGCAGATCCGTGACCAGTTGGGAGAGCCGCTGAAGAGTTTCCACAAGCCCCGCTTCATAAACACCTTTTTCACCTCTCACCCCTTTCAGCAAGGGGGCTGCTTTGATGGAGGAGAGCATCTCTTCGGCCTCATATTTTGTGACAGGTGTGAGATTGAAAACCACATCCTTGAGCACTTCCACATAGATGCCTCCAAGCCCGAACATGATCAGGTGCCCGAGACCTTCCTCAGCCTTTGCTCCGATAATCACTTCTTTTCCGCCCGGCATGTATTTTTGGATAAAGAATTTCAGATCATCCGCGTTCAGTCTCTTCTCCATCTCTTCCGCCGCGGACCGCACTGCATCGCCATCCGCCAGATTCACTGCCACGCCGCCCATGTCGCTCTTATGCACTATGCTTTCAGCATCAGCCTTGACCACCACCGGAAAACCGATTTCCACGGCAGCTTTCTCCGCTTCCTGAGCGTTGTCTGCCATGCGCCAGTCCGCAACCGTGATTTTGTATGCCGCCAGAATCTCATAGACCTCAGTTGCGGAGAGGATTTCCCGCCCTCTTGCTTTCTCAAGAATTGCTTCAGCCCTGGCCTTGTCCACATCGTCATAGATCGTTACCTCGCCTATATCCCGGGAACGGATATCATTATACCGGACCAGCGCGGCCAGTGATCTTGCCGCCTCTCCTGGAAAACCGAAACACGGAACGCCGCCTTCCTTCAATATCCTCACCGTCTCTGTCCACTGCTGCGGATCTGTCATCAGGTTGCAGACAATGGGTTTTCTTTTCTGCTTACTGACCTCGGCAATCTCCCTGGCAATGGCATCGGTGTCCACAAAAAAGGGCGTGACAAAGTTGATGAAAACGCTGTCAATTGTCTCCTCATCCATCATCACATCCATTGCAGTGCGGTAGTGTTCCGCAAGACCCGTCGCGAGGAGATCAGTGGGATTGCCGACTGCTGCTTCAGGAAATACTTTTTCCTTCAAAGTCTCTATGCCCCTGTCGCTGAGGGACGGTATCTCCAAGCCTTTGTCCCCGAACACATCTGTTGCGATGACCGCAGGGCCGCCGGTGTTCGTGATAATGCCGACCCTGTTGCCTTTGGGAATGGGCTGTGAGGCAAAGGCCACCGCAGCCTGACATAGCTCCGCCTCATCCCTGAACGAGAGAATGCCCGCTTTTTTGAAGATCAGCTCAGTGGCTATATCCACTTCGGCAAGACCTCCTGTATGGGAAGACGCTGCTTTTGCGCCGACTTCCGTGCGGCCCGCCTTCATGGCGAGAACCGGTTTTTTCGCTGCCACTTCTTTTGCCACTTCCAAAAATGTCGCAGCATCCCTGAGACCTTCGACGTATAACACGATTGTCCGGGTTTCTTCGTCATCGCCCAAATATCTGACGATTTCCGGGATGGTAATATCACACGCGTTTCCATTGGAAGCATAGATTCGTGTCCCCACGCCCATCTGGGAAAATGCCTGATGGATGACCTCGGCCACACCGCCGCTCAGAGCAGTGATTGAGATATGTCCGGGATCCGGTTTTGTGAAGGTGAAGTTGCAGTAGGCTCTGATGTCAGGGTCCGAGTTGATGATGCCCTGACAGTTGGGGCCGAATATCCGGATGCCGTACTTTTTGGCCCGTTCCAGGAAATCCTTTTCAATGGCCTCTCCCTTCGGCCCGATTTCCTTGAATCCTCCCGAGTTGATAATGATATTCTTTACGCCTTTCTTTCCGCAGTCATCAACCGCCGCGGGCACAAATTTGGCCGGGATGACCATGTGGACCACGTCAATGCCGTCCTTCTCCGGGACTTCCATAATTGATTTATATGCCTTGATCCCCCGAATCTCGTCCGCTTTCGGATTTACAGGATAAATGGAGCCTTTGAACCCGAAATCCAGAAGGTTCTTAATTACCCGGTTTCCAATGTGAAGCTCTTTTGAGGATGCGCCAATGACCGCTACAGATTTGGGTCTGAACAATGAATCTGACATACTATTCTCCTTTATATTAAAATGGTGAATGATGAATGATGAATGATGAAACTGGAAACTCGAAATTTGCCCAAACATCAAACATCCAGCATCCAGCATCAAACATCCAACATCAAACATCAAACATCAAACATCAAACATCAAACATCAA
>JAOZLU010000874.1 GCA_029934695.1 Desulfobacterales bacterium
AGAGGGCCGGGACCGCCGCGTTTTATGACTGGATCGTGGCCAATGCGATTCTCCCTTCCTCGGAATCCTTCAAGCTGACCGAGGCCGATATGAAACGGCTGGAAAGGGAAAAGGTCCCACTTGATGTCAGAAATGAACTGTTGCAGATCCAAGATAAGGGATATGCCACAGAGGATAAGTTCATGGAAGCGGTGAGAACAGCGATAAACAAGGCCGTAGAGGCGGCTAAATCTACGGCGAGTCTCATCACCGAGGAAAAGGCCCTTGAATACGCTGACCTGGTTCTGGAGATATCGGCAAACAGCGGCCTGAAACGGATTGACCGGACCACAGTGCTGGAACTTCTGGAGATTGCATCCCAGGCCCGCCAGATCCAGCAGAAGTATGATGAGGCCAATACCGGTCTGAATCCCCTAGGGCTGGCCACCGATTCGGTGCCGTTTGATATTGATCCGGCCCGGACCATCCCGGGCACAACAGTCTCCGCGACTCACTTCGAGCAGGTGTATGAGCGGGCCATGGCCGCGATGGAGAACGCACAGACTGTGTTTGACCACGCGAGCGATCTGAAAAACCGGATCCGGCAGGTGGCCAACAGCACCAAGAAGTTCAACGAACAGGTGCTTGCCAAGGACCGGCACTACCGGAACGAGCTCATCGAAATCCTCGGCACACCTTATGAGGGGACCATCGGCTCCGGCAAGGTCTTCCCCGCGGGGTATAAGGGGCCGGACTATTTCCTGTACATGTACATTGATGTGAACGAGGTGAGTAATAAGACGGTGCCGCCTGCGGGCGACACCATCAAAGCTTTTTTCAGGCCGATGAACCGTAACATCAAAGATGACTCCGGGAGTGCGATTAAAGGAGATCTGCCGACCATATTCTCTCAGTTCTTTGCTGCCGATCATATGAATGAAGAAGATGTCACAAAGGCGGATTTCAGCGAAACTCTGAAGGTGGCATTCCCCATGAGCGCGAACAAATACTCCTTCAGTGCCCCGGCAGAATGGGGCGTCCGCAAGTCTCCCGGCAAAATCCAGATTTCCCTGCTCGAACTGGTGAAAGCCGAGGCTGATCTCCAACTGGCCCTGGCCGATTATGCGGGTCTTATGGCGGATATCACGATTGCGGTAGATACACTTGAGGCCCAGTCGGAGCTGAATGCCAAGAAACTGAAGATTGAGAAAGGATGGGTAAACCAAACAAGAACATTTGATGGGATGATGGCAACACTGAAAACAACGGCGGAGCTTTTTGATTATAGTGCCTCAGTCCATGCAGGTGTAACAGAAACGATAATAGAGGGCTTGCCAAAAGTTGCGGGAACATCAACTGATCCGACTTACACGATCCGTAGTGCAACAAAGGGTGGAAGTGAAGTCGCGGAAATGCTTTTTAGGGCTGCCAGTTCGACAGCTATGTTGTCTGTGGAAGCTCTTGAAAGTGGAAAAGAGGTTGCTGAACTATCCAAGGATATAAATATCATGAAAGCCCAAGACAAATACGATATCCAGCAGCAGCTCAAGGAAATCGAAGGATACCTCGGCAACGAGGCCCCCAAGCGTCTGGAAGTTTTCTCCAAGCGGGAACACATGCGCCAGATATCGGAAAAATTCAGATGCCAGCTTGAAAGAGGACTGCGTATGATTGAGGAGCGCAAGGCGTACAACGCCAAGGTCGCGGCCAAGACTCAGGGCAAACGCTACATGGACATGGCCTTCCGCCTCAACCTGAACGACGCGCTCTCCAAGTACCGGAGCATGTTTGATCTGGCCTCCCGGTATTCGTACCTCGCTGCCAAGGCGTATGACTACGAGACCAACCTGAGCGACCGGGACCCCGCGTCTGCCAAACCGTTGCTCACGGATATCGTGAAGCAGCGCACCCTGGGCCAGTGCGAGGACGGCCGGTATGTGGTGGGGCGGGGCGGTCTCGGCGACATTCTTGCCCGGATGGAGGCCAACTTTGCCTCGCTCAAGGGCCAGATGGGTTTCAACAACCCCCAGACCGAGACCGGGCGATTCTCCCTGCGGCATGAACTGTTCCGTATCAAGGGCAAAACCGGTGTGACCGCTGTTGATGAAGAGAAGCTGACCCCGGAGGAGATTGAGGAGAAATACACACGCATCGGGAAGGAGAATGATGAAGAATGGCACAAAATCTTGCAACAATACCGGGTCGAAGACCTCTGGGCCGTGCCCGAGTTCCGCAGGTTCTGCCGGCCCTTCACTCAGGAAGACGCGGGGTTCCAGCCGGGCCTCGTGATCCCGTTTTCGACCAACGTGA
>JAOZLU010000261.1 GCA_029934695.1 Desulfobacterales bacterium
GATGTTCGATGTTCGATGTTTGATGTTTGATCTACCATCAAACATCGAACATCAAACATCCAATTCCGTAAGAGGGCCAAAATATGAAAATCAAAGAAGATGAATGGCTGACTGATTATATAAACGCGCTTCATTTCACCGCCAGACTGATTGAAACCCAAAGCAAAGACACAAATGTTGCAGATATCTGCAAAGCTGGATCAATCGCCCTGATCCACGAAGCCATTCTGAGCAACATCCCCATGGAAATCTTTAACATTCAGAGACTGACCGGGAGAGCTGATGCCGCTGAAACTGATGTAAAGGATGCAGAAACGATACAGATGGAAACTTACAGGGGAAACACGCGAGGTCTTATTGCCGACTATGCGTTTCTTTGCAGGGGCTTTGAGGAGTTTACCCTGAAAGACATGGTAGAAGAATGTTCAGCGTATCTTTCAAAAATATACCCTGATATAAAAAATATGACAGCAACAATCACAGAGCTTTTTAATAAGGATATTGAAAAAGGAGCCATTGAAGAGATAAAGCCGAAATTATATCGGAATACATAGGGAGTGCTGAAATGAAATTTTGGCATAATCATTTGCAGGAACTGAACAACAGTTTTGCTTCAGACAGAAATTAAGGTTGTCATATTCTCATTAATATTGTAGCATGTCTTCAGCCTCTCGGAAGAGGGAAGCATTATGGGAAAATCTTAAAATGGCGTTGTCATGGTATCAGGCATATCAATTTGAAAAAGGTAAAGCTTAAATGTATATTCGCTTTTGGGGAGTACGGGGTTCGATAGCAACTCCTCTGACGAATGCCGCACTTACGGCTAAAATTCAAAAAGCAGTGCAACTGGGGCTGAAAGCAGGTTTGGCTGACGAGTCCCAGATTCCTGAGTTTGTCAGGAACTTGCCGTGGCATATCCGACAAACAGCCGGAGGAGATACCGCATGCGTGGAAATTCAGGCAGGAAGCAATCTGCTGATTCTGGATGCCGGAACAGGCATCCGCCGTCTGGGGCTGCATTTACTCAGGAAGTACCGGGGAAATCCTGTTGATGCCCATATTTTACTGACACACACACACTGGGACCACATAAACGGGATTCCTTTTTTTGTCCCGGGTTTCAACCCGAACAACAAACTGATATTATATGGCCCCAGCCCCGGGTTGGAGAGCCGCATTAAAGGTCAGCAGGCTCCTGAATACTTTCCCGTACCGTTGACTCCGGCGTTCAGATTCGTTCAGCTAAATGAAGGGGCACACTTCCGAATCGGAAATGTCAAAGTCGAAACCATGCGCCTGAATCACCCCGGGGGCAGTCATGCGTATCGGATTACACACGACAATAAAGCACTTGTTTATGCTACAGATTCAGAGTATACGGATCTTTCGGCGAACGCACTCAGGCCGTTCACCAATTTTTTCCATGACGCGGATCTGCTGATATACGATGCACAATTTATGCCGCTGGAAAATTTTGAAAAGGAAAACTGGGGCCACAGCAACGCGTTCACCGGCATTGACATGGCAATTGAGGCAGGTGTGAAAAAGCTTGTTTTCACACACCACGACCCCGCGTATGATGACAGAAAATTATGTGATATCCTGCAGAAGGCCAATGAATATCTGGATATTTATGAGCCTGACACAGAACTCCGATTATATCTTGCGTCTGAGGGGTTGAGCATGACAATTTAGGAAATTGAAAATTGTCAATTGAGAGAGGATTGTTATGAACATTACAGAAACTACACAGGACAATGTCTCCCGCGTTGAACTGGAGGGTCGGTTCGATGCCAATACCTGCGGGACAGTGGAACAATTCATTCGGGAAAAAATAAAAGAGGGCATGCTCCAATTTGTATTGAACATGGAAAAAGTACCATTTATAGCAAGCGCCGGCTTGCGGGTGGTTCTTGTATTTGCAAGAGAATTGCAGATGAATAAAGGCAATTTATGCCTTGCGAATCTTCAGCCCAATGTTCTCAGAGTCTTTGAAATATCGGGCTTAAAGAATGCAATGCGTATTTTTGATGATATGGAAAGTGCCGCCCGAAGCTTCAACGATTGACATTGCAAATTCTTGTTTTCCCAATCTTCAATTTTATGAGATTATTATGCAGCGATTATCTTTCGACTTTCCGGCAAGCACCGTTAATCTGGCCAAAATAGGCGAACTCGCGGCCCATGCAGGACAGAAAGCCGGATTCAGCAATGTTAATATCGGTGATATTCAGGTGGCAATTGATGAGGCCTGTACCAATACCATCATTCATGGCCTGGAAAAAGATTCGACCCGGATGTTTCAACTGATAATTCAGTGGGATGCGGGTAAAATCGAAATCCTGATTCACGAAACCGGCGTCTCCTTTGACCCGGAGAGTATTGGGCTTCCTGATATCGAAGCACCTCTGGAAGATCGCTCTGCCGGAGGGCTGGGTATCTATCTCGTCCGCAAACTGATGGACGAAGTGAAATATTCCACAGATGAAGATGGCGTGAAAACCTTGTATATGTTAAAAAGAGTGAAATAGCTCCGAGTCTTTATCAGTTTTGCTGGTAATGATTCAGAAATGAAAAGCTACAGTGAAAAGTTGAAAACAAATTGGGATTTCCCAAAAATAAAATATCAGGAATCCGCATAAGGTGGGTTCTGCTCCGCTTCACCCACCCTGCATTTTCCTGAATCGGGTATCCCTGAACGGCATATGCAGGTCCCGAAAATATACTTCCGGTGATTTCAGCAAGTTATGAGAGCTTATGACTGTTAATGAATAAAACCGGTAAAACTGAGGAACAACAAAGCGGATAACGATATGAGCCTGCGAACAAAACTGCTTGTTCTTTCAATTATTCTCGCACTGATTCCGGTTGTCATCGTGGGAACGAGGATGATCCGGATCACCAAAGATGAGCTGAAAAGCTCGGCCAATGAACAGATCAGCGCGGTGGCGGCCCGGGTGGCCCAGAATATTGATGACTCTGCCCAACTGATGCCCCTCCTGCTGATCCAGAAAACTTTGGAAAATAAAAATTTGGGATATAAGGAAAAACTTGCCCTGCTGACCGAAGTCATTAAAAATGTGACCGATGTCGTGGCAA
The DNA here is from genome assembly GCA_029934695.1 of Desulfobacterales bacterium. GTDB lineage: Bacteria > Desulfobacterota > Desulfobacteria > Desulfobacterales > 4be13 > JAOZLU01. The sequence continues at coordinate 3,100 of JAOZLU010000261.1, forward strand.
TTCAGGTTTCCGTCGAAGGCTATTCCTCCCCGATGCTCGTCACCCAGATTGAATTTTCAAATTATCTCAAAACATTCTCTTTGGATCCGAAAGAAACCCTGAGCTTGGCATCCGATCATATTGCAGAGATGCTGAAGAAGGATGATATCTTTGCAGGCGATCTGATTTACGTTTCAAAGGCGGATGTATGGCTGATCACCGTGATCCTTCGTTTGGATGAGAGCAAATTTGGCTATCCGGGAACGCTTTCCGCACGGATAAACCTCAACAGCCTGAAACAAAGCATTGAAAACGATCAGCATACCCATAAAGTCTTTATTACCCTGATTGACCATGAGGGGCGTAAGATATTCGATCCGAAACGTGCGGATCTCAGCCGGCGCAAACTGGTCCGGACAACAATGGGACTGCTGGCATCCAATACCCACACCAGCGGTGTGGAGCCTTATGTCCGGCCCTCGGGCGAGAAAATGCTCGGCGCGTACAGTTTTCCGGACAGCCTGGTCTGGGGGGTCAATGTTGAAAAGAACAATGCCGACGCGTATATGGCAGTCAACAAGATGGTGAAGGACTGGTACTTCTCGATCCTTGTCGGTTTTTCCCTTGCGGTGATCGGGGCGATTATTGTCTCTGTATCTCTGACAAGACCGCTGTTGCGCCTGACACACGCTTCACGAAAGATTTCAGGAGGTGATCTCTCCTTACGCATTGAGGGCAGGGAACGAAAGGATGAGATTGGTCAGCTGTCCGCGGCCTTCGATAAAATGGTGGGCGATCTTCGCCAATATATGTCGGACCTTGAGGAGACAACCAAAGCCAAGGAAAGGGTGGAAAGCGAACTGAATCTGGCAAGGGATATTCAGCAGAGTTTTCTCCCCAAAACATTTCCGGAGTCAGAAACGATTGATATTTGGGGAAAATGTGATCCTGCCAGGGAAGTCGGAGGAGACTACTTCGATTTTTTCCAACTGAGTGACAATCGTTACGGAATGGTCATCGGGGATGTTTCCGGCAAAGGGGTCGCGGCAGCGCTCTTTATGGCGGTGAGCCGGACACTGTTTCGCATTCTGATCGCCCAGGAGCATTCCCCGGGACAGGTGCTGACCGAATTCAACGACCGTCTTGTTGCTCTGGATCAGGGGGCAAATATGTTCATCACATTGTTTTACGGCATATTTGACACGGAAAACGGGCACCTGATTTATTCCACCGCAGGGCATAATATGCCTTATATAAAGTCATCGGAGAATGGGGAGGGAACATTCCAGATGCTGCCCCCCATAGAGCAGACCATGGTCGCCGGGATCATGGATGGCATGACAATGGATGTGGCGGAAACCTGCCTGCACAGCGGGGATACGATTGTTCTTTATACCGACGGAATGACCGAAGCAATAGATGAGAAAGAGGAGGAATTCGGCGAAGAGCGGCTGGAGGAACTTCTCAACAGGTATTCCGGCCTGTCCGCTCAGGATATGTGTGAGAAATTAATCAATGATGTAAAGGTTTTTCAAACTGGTATGCCGCAATTTGACGACATGACGATGTTTATTATGAAGGTCAGATAATTGATAATGTCAACCCAGTCCGACAGCGGGTCCTTTGATGAGAAAATGAGAATATTTGCAATTTCAGACATTCACATAGATTTTGATGAGAACAGACGATGGCTTTATAACCTGTCTCAAAGCGATTATAAAGAGGATATCCTTATTTTGGCAGGTGATGTTACGGATATGACATCATTGCTTGCAAAAGCGTTCCAGGAGCTTGCCATCCGATTCTCAAAGGTTCTGTATGTTGTCGGAAACCATGATCTGTGGGTGATGCGGGATAATAATGCAAAAGATTCTTTGGGAAAATTTCTTATGATAAAAACTATTGCCCGGGACTGCGGTATTTGTATGGAACCATCTCATTTCGGCCCGTTATCTGTCGTCCCCCTGTTCGGGTGGTATGATTATTCTTATGGTCAGCCTTCAGATGAGATATTGAGACAATGGTCGGATTATTTTCTCTGCAAATGGCCTGATGATTTTGATGAAGCCCGGATCACCAGTTATTTCGTTTCAATGAACGAGGCATTTTTAACGGTCAGAAATCAGACTGTCATTTCATTTTCTCATTTTTTGCCGAGAACAGACCTCATGCCGAATTATATTCCGCCTGACAAAAGGAGGCTCTATCCGGTACTCGGAACTTCGCTGCTGGAAGGGCAGATTCGCAGGCTGGCCTCCAATATCCATATTTACGGACACAGTCATGTCAACACGCGTGTTTTTAAAGACAATATATTGTATATTAACAATGCGTTCGGATATCCCCATGAAACCCGCATAACAGCGAAGCAGTTGCATTGCGTTCTGACAATTGACAATTCATAATTCATAATTCATAATTCATAATTGTCAATTCTTCCATCCTTTTTATTTCTATATTTCCCCTGCCTGCTTTGCCGGTGGCGCATACCGATAATTTATAATCCCTGTCTATCTCATATCGGCTGAAATGACATGCCCTGAATTCATTTTCAGTTTCAAGCGTTATATCTCCGTCATGTATTCTTATGGTAAAAGAATCCAGCGGGATGGATAATCCTTTGCCAGCCGCTTTGATATAGCTTTCTTTTAATGTCCACAGATCGTAGAAATAGCGTAATCTTTCAGAATCATCTTTTTCAGCCAGAAGATCCGAGTGTTCTCCTTCTGAAAAAAAACGCTTTGCAATGTCTGAATCAATGGGCCTGATAAATTCCACATCTGCACCTATCGGGGAGTTGTCGAATGCGCAGATCACCCATGCTCCTGAATGAGAAATATTAAAATGAAACGTCTCTGAATCTTTTAAAAAGGGTTTGCCGTATTCATTAAAAACAAAAATGATCTCTTCGTTTTTCAACTGCATCCTCTCAGAGATAATCGTTCTGATCAGAATATCTCCAATCAGCGCCCTGTGAGCGTCTTTCCATCTGACAAACCTCTGAATCCTCGCCTGTTTTTCTTCAGAGACACAGGATAAAAGGTTGTTGAACAAAGAATGTTCCATTTTTTCTGAAAGTTTTACCGCATATATTTCTGTCATAAAAGTACGTCTCCTACCTGTTCCTCAAAAGACAGTTCATTATTTTTTTTCAGCAAATTTTTGAGATGCCTTGTCCCGAAACGAAGCTTTCATTTCTTGTGATTTTTCTCATGGCAGAAAACGCAAGCATGGTCATAAATGCTCCGGGAATGCCATGTAATATTTGAGGGATAAGATTTTCCTTTAATCTCAAGGATATCATTTTCACAGTCAAACAGTATGTCAGGCGTACGGTTTGTGGCTTTGATTTTCAGATTTTCCATTCACACCTCCGCTTAATCAGGCATCATCGTAAATAAAACACACTTTCCGGGGCTTTTTATCTGGTCATCGCCGCGGCAATCATGGCCTGTCCGAGAGAAATGCCCCCGTCATTGGCAGGAACCCGGGTATGAGCAAAGACATCAAAGCCTTTTTCTTTTAGCGATTTTATCAGGCCAGTTAAAAGGATTGCGTTCTGAAACGACCCTCCGCTTAACACCACACGGTTCAGACCGTTCTCTTTTCTTATGACCTCACACAACTCCGAAAACAGGCAGACCAGCGTCTTATGAAACTTTCTGCTTATCTCGGACGGGCAGACGCCTTTCCTCATATCTTCAACCACTCCACGCACGATAGGCGCAGGCAGGACCCTGTGCATATCTTCCGATATCCATTCATAATCATAAGCAGAAACCCGGCTTTCCTTACCTTTTCCCGCCAACATCTCCAATTCCACAGCAGCCTGGCCTTCAAAAAAGACATGATGTCTGATCCCCATAATCCCCGCCATACCGTCAAAAAAACGGCCAAGACTTGATGTATGGGGAGCATTTACTTTTTTCCTTATCATCTCAACAATGAATGTTATCTTATTTTTGTCAATTTCTTTCAGCACAGGAATATCAAGATTCCAAAACGATTCGCCAAAAGCATCATAAAGATAACTCAGGGCCATGCGCCAGGGTTCTTTCACAGCCGCAGCGCTTCCCGGCATGGGTATGTATGAGAGATGCCCGGCTCGTGTAAATTTGTCCGCTTCCGCAATGAGTATTTCTCCGCCCCATATATTACCGTCCGAGCCGTAACCAGTGCCATCAAACGAGAGTCCGATGACAGGGCCTTCCAATTGATGTTCCGCCATGCAACTGACGATATGTGCATGGTGATGCTGAACCGGAATCTGCTCAAGGCCCTGATGCTCCAAGGCATAAGCGGTGCTCAGATAATCCGGGTGAAGGTCATGGGCAATGATTTCGGGACGGATATCGAGAATATGCTTTGTATGCTCGATGGTCTGCTTAAAAAACTCGTAAGTTGCAAGATTCTCAATATCTCCGATATGCTGACTCAGAAAGGCTTTATTCTCCCTTGTAAGACAAATTGTGTTCTTGAGTTCAGCCCCGCAGGCAAGAATCTGCGGAACCTTTTTGTCAAGGAAAACAGGAACCGGAACATATCCTCTTGAGCGGCGAATGAATTGGGCCGTTTCCAATTTCCAGTTTCCAGTTTCCAGTTTCAAACATCCAGCATCAAACATTAAGCATCGAACAATAGAATCATCACTTCTCACATATATGTCCCTGTTATGACTCAGGAAATAATCTGCGATGCCTGAAAGCCGCTCAAACGCATCATCATTGTCAATGGCAATCGGCTCGTCACTCATATTTCCGCTGGTCATCACCAGTGCGGTTGTTCCTTTGGAATCCGGAATTGAGAGATGGTTTAAAAGAAGGTGGTGCAATGGGGTATAAGGTAGCATTACGCCGAAATACCTGTTTCGGGGCGAAACCTCCTCTGAGAGAGAATTGGATTCCTTTTTTCTCAGGAGAACAATAGGACGCGGGGGAGACAAGAGGAGTGATCTTTCTTCAGGTTCAACATGAGCATATTTGCAGATATGTTCTATGTCGCAGGACATGATAGCAAAGGATTTTTCTTCCCGATGCTTTCTTTTCCTCAGTTGGCGGACCGCGTCATTGTTTTCAGCATCCGCGGCCAGATGGAAACCGCCAAGTCCTTTAATTGCCAATATATGGCCCTGCTTTAACAATGTTGCGGTTTTTTTGACGGGGTTGCTGACTGAAACCCTTTCTCCTGTGTTGTCATAAAGCGTGACATGCGGACCGCAAACAGCGCACGCATTGGGCTGGGCATGAAACCGCCTGTTTCCGGGATCATCATATTCAGCCTGACACTTTTCGCACATCTCAAACAGCTTCATGGAGGTGTTTGGCCGATCATAAGGCAACTCGGAAATAATGGTATATCGGGGACCGCAGTTTGTGCAGTTGATGAAGGGATACTGATAGCGACGATCCCGGGGGTCAGACAATTCCCGAAGGCAGTCCTCACAAACGCATACATCAGGTGAAATAAGCGCGGATTTATTGGCATGAATCTCGCTCTTTGTGATGGAAAACGCATGGAATCCCTTCAACGTAACAGGACAGGCTGAAACCTCAGTGATATGAGCAAGCGGCGGATGCGTTCTGAGGAGATCGGCGCAAAAGACTTCAATGTCCTCTCCGCTTCCTTCCAAGTGGACAGATACGCCGGAAGAGGTGTTGGCAACGTCCCCTTTTAATCCGAGCCGATTCGCCAGTTGATAAACAAAAGGCCGAAAGCCCACTCCCTGAACAATTCCATTAATCTCAAGCTTCTTCGCAATTTGGCGGTTAGTCATTGTTTTGTGGTCCGTGGTCTTTTTGCAGTGATCTGTTTGCAGTCAGCAACTGTGTCCTGCCGGATTTGTCAATCCGAGCCTGAACATCAAGCATCAAACATCAAACATCAAACATCAAACATCAAGCATCAAACATC
>JAOZLU010000875.1 GCA_029934695.1 Desulfobacterales bacterium
CTTATGAGATCAGCCTGATTTACGGTCTGCCGAATCAGACCCTTGATTCGTTCAGGCGCAGTGTTGATTTTGTGAGGGGGAATGGGTGTGACAATGTGACCGCATATCCGCTGATGCTGCTGAAAGGGACTGAATTGTATGCGGAGAAGGAACAGTGGGGCTTCAAGGAGAAGCGGATGGGGAGGTTTGGGATTCCGATTGTGGTGGGGAGTCATTCTTTTGGTGAGGATGAATGGTTTGAGATGAAGAGATTGGCGGAAGCATTGAATCCGAATGCAAGAATATAACAGGCGAACAAGATTATTACAAACCCTTAAAATTATGATTGGGAGAAGGTTCAATGGAATTAACTGATTATAGAAGAAAAAAGAGAATTGAAAAGATATCAGAGGAAATTGCATCGGGAAAAAATGTTCTACAAAATTATGAGATGCGAGGCCTTTTATATCAAAAATTGGGAAACTATGATGAAGCTCTCAATGATTTTAATAAAACCATTGAACTTAATGTCAATGAATTTTCTTTAAAGCATAACCTGTTAACTCGTGCGGACCATTATTTTTTTAAAATGCAAAAATATGACGATGCTATAAAAGATTATGTTAAAATTGTTCAAATTTCTTATAATAATAATGAGTTTTATATTTATTGGGAACTGAATATAACAGACCATATTGAATTGATATGTGATCTTAGCCAAGACATTAAACTTGACCCTGAAAATCCAGATATATATCTGAATCGTGGACTTATATATTTAAGAACCCAAATTTTTGATCGAGCTGCCGACGATTTTAAGGAAACTATCAGACTGAATCCTCAATATTCTGACTTTGTTACTCATCTGCTTGTGATGTGCTATGTTCTTCATGGAAATCTTTTGTGCAACAGGAGAAAACGCGAAAAAGATAAAGAATATTGCAGAAGCATACAGTGCCGAAATGCATCTTATTCATCTGATCAAAGTTGCATAGTTGATGAAGCTGCAAAATATTACAATCATGCCATCAAGCTTGACCCTGAAAATCCGAGATTATATATCATGCATGGCCTTGTTTGCCGAAATGACGAAGCTGTTACAAGCTTTACGAAAGCCATTAAACTTAATCCTAATGATCACGAACTTTATTACGATCGTGCCCTTGCTTATAAAAAACAGGGGGCTGTCAAGGAGGCTGAAGAAGATATTGATAAAATAAAGGAGGTTAATCCTAATTTTACCTTCAAATTTTATCTTGAAAATGAAAATTACACAGAGGCATTACAGAGTTTTAAAGCTTATATCACAAAAGATTCTCTTTGTGATGGAACAACTTATTCCTTAAATAGCATAGAGGAAGTATATGATGCGTCATTAAGAGACATGGCATTTGATGCGAAGCTGAATAAGGAAAAATATGAAAGAATTATAGAACTTTCTCACAAAATACTCTACAATGCTGTTGTTGAGTTATATCCTCAATTTTTTGCAAGTTATATGCGTCGTGGCGTTTATTTTATGGAGAAAAATAAATACGATGATGCTATTAAAGATTTTGCCAAGTGCATTGAATTATATTCAGATGATGATACATCGGAAATGCATAGTGCATTCTTTTATTTTCTTCGTGGCATCTGCAATGGTAAAATTGGCCAAATCGAAAAAGCGGATGAGGATTTTAAGCGAGTTGTCGATAGTTACAGCTATAGTCCTGGAGGACTAGAGGGGAATATGATTAGTCTCCCGGTCTGCTATTTCTGCCCTTTTTCAGCAATCAAGTCTTTTATGACTGACCACACATTTCAAAATAATTTCATCTCAAAATTCATTAACTTGGACTACAGCAAATTTCTGATATTTGTTGCGGAAAATTCATCAATTGCAATGATGTTAAAATCAATGAGCATATTTACATCACTAGATTATAAATTAATCAAGCTGGCTGAATGTTTTGATAATTTAGATTGGGAAGGAATTCAATATTGTAAGTATGGGATGTGTGCTCGTGACTATGACCAGAAAATTGATGATTTGCTTCATCAAATATTTCTTGCCTATCCAAATCATAAAATATCTTTAGAATATTTATTAAAAAGAGACGGGGAGGATTCTTTTTTTCTTTTTGTCAAGCTGTCTTTTTTAAAACTTTTGTTACCAAAATTTTTGGAAGCAGATAAAAAATCCTCTCCCTTAATAGAAAACGAATTTTGGACTGAATGGAAAAATTTCATACCTGACAATAATCAGCGAATGAATTTCATCTCCATGTATTTTCACTTACATAAAAAAGGAAAAGAACGAGAAAAA
>JAOZLU010000876.1 GCA_029934695.1 Desulfobacterales bacterium
AGCGGCGGGGCTTTTTCCGTCCGCTCAAACGCCGGGTTATATTGCATTTAAAATAAGTTAAGCTGCTTTTGCTTACTCTTTTCAAAGAAGGAATTATATTTATCAGCCAGTCCTAAGTGATTCGCTAAATATTTAAGACTTATTCTGTTTAACAACGCAACAGTAACCGGTCTTTTGCTGTCTTTGAAAACGACAGAATCAATGAAATCACCTGCCACTTTTGAAGACAGCAATCTGTAAACAAATTCAGCTTTTTCTTCAGATTCAAAACTCATCATATAGCAGGTATCATCTAAAACAACCGGTTTTTCCTGAAATGGGCCGACCAGCCTGAATCTGATATTCTTATACAAGCCTGATATGACAATTTTCCAAGGCTGAAAACTATAATCTCCGACTCCGAACACTGAAAATTCCGGAGCATTTTTATAAATGGAACTTTTTCGGGAACCCAGCTTATCCTTATATGACTGTAAGTATGTCCAGGTTTTGGGAGAAAGAATTCTTATCGAATCTGTCTCAATACCGAGTCTTCTCTGTGTAACCAGCATATATTTCACAGGATGTCTTAATCTGTCATTTGCAATATGAGAACTTTTATACATCGGGTATAAGTAATCTCCGGGAAGATCCGCCTCTTCCTCAAAACCGTTTATCAGCCTGTCGCCTTCCAGCCTGAATTCCATCACTTTTGAACAATCATGTTTTATGCCTGATCTCCAGGGCATCTCTGATTTCGAATCAATATCTTTAAGCAAACCATATTTATCAATATCCGAAACCAGCTTTCCGTTTGCATAACCCATAGTTTTTACAGGACGCTGATCTGACAGAGACTCATATATTGAACAGGCATATCCTTTCGGAGATGTGGAACTGCCCTCTGTGCAGAACAGGCAGGCATCAACATTTACATCAAAATGCTTTTTGGCATCAATATTATGAATATCTATGCTTTTTAATGATAGCCTGTTTTTACATATATGGAGGAATACCTTTCTCGCAACAGATGTCTTTACAAGAAAAGACATGGCAGCTTTTTTTCCTGAAATATATTCTGCTATTTTTATCAGCATCCATTCGGATATGTCAAAATTACTTTTCCCTGTGACTGCCTCAAGACCGGCATGGTTTTGGAAGTTTGTCTTCTGAGGCAGATTTCTGCTGCCGATTCGCCCCAATTCGGAATTCGTGACCCACGGAGGATTTCCTATGAAAAGTACAAAATGCCTTAAGTATTCCGGCAATAATGACCAGTCAATCGAAAAAAAATCTTTCTGTTCAATATTTATTTTTGATCTTTTATGATTGCATAAAATATTTTTTGCTGATTTTATATATTCAGAGTTGATTTCCCAACCATATACAGATTCCAGATTTTCATTTGCTTTTACAGAAGCCCTGATAAAATTACCCAGGCCGCAGGTAGGCTCCACTATTGATCTTACATACGAATATCTTTCAAATACCAGCCGAGCCACCTGTTCAGCCAGTTTCAACGGTGTCTGAAAATCGCCGAACTCTGTCATTTTCAAATTTTTTATCATCAGAACAGCCTGTCTATTTTACTCTCCTGATTCCCGGAATCTCATCAGCTCTTTCAATAACTCTGCTGTATTGCAGTCGCCATTGCAAGGCATTTGATATCGTGAGATAACCGATTTCAGGGACATTGTTCAGTAATTCTTCAGCTATACGGTTGGCTTCAATCTCATCAACCGGCAGCATCCTTTCAGAAAAAAATGCAAGAAGATCGTCTTTATTGCCTTCATTTTCAATGATTTTAACGATACCGGATGTGGTCTGAAAGTCCGCAGTTCTTTCCGAACTGACGAAGATCGTATGAGCAATATCAAGCCTGCCGGTATGAGATTTATCATCGTCGGTTTTTCTATATACAAACACCAACAGAGAGTATCCCAGACCGAATATCTTTTGTCTTGCTGACTTGAAGGGGCATGAAGACTGAGGTTGCCTGATACTTGTCACTTTCATATCGACAAGTAATTCGGGAAAATCAATTCCTTTTGCAGAACTGCCTTCAACATATGAGTAATTTTCATGCAGATAAGCCTGAAATTTATGTTCCAAATATGTGCCAACTGCTTTTCCGTCAGTCACACCAAATAGTGATGGCTCTTTATGAATTGACTCTGTTTCTGAAAACTTCTTTGCTTCCTGGCATAGAAAATCAATATTAAGCATTTGTTTCAACAGTATATCCTTTCAAAATGAAACTGCAATATAACGCAGAGTTCAGCGGCGGCGGGGATTCACTGAGAC
>JAOZLU010000262.1:0-2381 GCA_029934695.1 Desulfobacterales bacterium
ATCAAACATCAAACATCGAATATCAAACATCGAATATCAAACATCAAACATCAATTTACAGAGGAGAATATCCATGGCTGAAGCCTTTTATATTACAACACCGATTTATTATGTAAATGCAAGCCCCCATCTTGGCCATGCATACACCACGATCATTGCTGATGTTGCATGTCGTTTTCACAGAATGCGGCAGGAAAGGGAAGATACCTTTTTTCTTACCGGGACAGATGAGCATGGGGACAAAATCATACGCGCGGCCGAAGATGAGAATCTGAGTCCCAAAGCTTATGTTGATAAAATCAGCAACCTTTTCAGGGAACTTTGGCCTGAACTGAATATTGATTACAATTATTTTGTACGCACCACTGATCCGGCCCATATCGCCGTGGTGGAGCAGGTGCTTCAGAATATTTACGACGCGGGCGATATTTATTTCAGTGAATATGAGGGACTCTACTGTTTCGGATGCGAGCGCTTTTATATGGAGCGTGAACTGGTTGACGGCAAATGTCCTGACCATGAAACTGAGCCTGAAAAGATAAAAGAATCCAACTACTTCTTCAGAATGAACAAATATCAGGACTGGCTGACTGAGCATATTCACAGCCATCCGGATTTCATTCGTCCTGAATGCTATAAGAAAGAGGTGCTGGCTTTTCTGAGGGAACCGCTTGAAGACTTGTGCATATCCCGCCCCAAGACGCGCCTGCAATGGGGAATCACCCTGCCTTTTGATCAGGACTATGTGACATACGTGTGGTTCGACGCGCTTTTAAACTATGTTTCCGCTCTGGGATACCCGGACGGTGATCTGTTTAAAAAATTCTGGCCTCATGCCCAGCACATTGTGGCCAAGGATATATTGAAGCCTCATGGCATTTACTGGCCCATCATGCTCAGGGCCGCGGGTATCCCGATATATCAGCATCTGAATGTTCACGGCTACTGGAATGCGGATCAGAGCAAAATGTCCAAAAGCATTGGAAATGTGATTGAACCGCTCCAGCTCAAGAACATTTACGGACTGGATGCATTCCGTTTTTTCCTGCTGCGGGATATGGTTTTCGGCCTTGATTCCAACTTCAGCGAGGAATCACTGGTACAGCGCATTAATTCGGATCTGGCAAACGACCTTGGCAATTTGTTCAGCAGGGTACTTGCAATGGTCCATAAATATTTCAAAGGAATCGTGCCTGAGGCCGACCCCGGGGTTGAAGAGGAACTGCGGTTCGGTCTGAAATCGGATGCATTGAAAGCTGTTGGCGAATTTGAAGCGTCAATGGAGGTTTTTGCCTTTCACAAGGCTGTCGCGGCTGTATGGGAATTTATCAGCCAGATGAACAAATATATTGATGTGACAGCCCCCTGGGTTCTTGCAAAAAAGAAATCGAGCAGGAAAGAACTGGAAGTTGTGATCTATAACCTTCTTGAAGGTCTCAGGATCATATCCGGACTGATTTATCCGATTATGCCGGAAACAGCGTCTGACATGCAGAAGCATCTCGGAATGGACCCGGAAGCTCAGTTTTACAGCCTTGATATGCTTAAAGTCTGGAAAAAAACCGAGCCGGGCAGAACGCTTCCGAAATCAACAACGCTTTTTCCACGGATTGACATGAAAAAGGTCGGCACTCGTGACCCCTCGGCCAGCAGTGACGAGAAGGCGGCGGACAGGAAAAAAAAAGCAGTCCCAATCAAACCTGAAATTGACTTTGAAGCGTTCACCCAAATTGATCTCAGGGTGGGTACCGTTGTTCATGCGGAAGCAATTCCTCAGGCAAAGAAACTCATGAAGCTGGAAGTTGACATGGGGGAAAAAAGGACAATTGTGGCAGGCATTGCTCAGAGCTATACACCTGAGGATATGAAGGGCAAACAGGTCATCGTTGTCGCAAACCTGAAACCCGTCAAACTGATGGGGGTATTATCCAGCGGTATGCTGGTCGCGGCTGTTGAGAGTAGCGGATGCACGGTTGCAACGCTGGACAAAAGCGTGGAACCCGGAACACCCCTGAGCTGAAGTGACAAAATTTGAAATTCTGAAGGAGTGCTGAAATGAAATTTCAGCCGTCTGGGAGAGACTTTTCAGCACAGTGCTAAAATTTTATTTCAGCACTCCTGATAAAAGTGCAGGCTACTTTCAACTTTTTACTCTCAACTCTTTTCCATCTGGAGTCACACTCAATTCAAGTTTTGCAATAGTAGGATATTCCTACCTTGAAATACGCTTTCCACCTTATTGACTTTTCGTTCTGTTTTATGGAATAAACTGTCTGTTAATCAGAATCGTCAGTTGCATGTTTGAACCCCGGCTGCATCAGGCACGGGGTTTGCAACCCCGTCCGAAACCTTTGAAGACTGCCGGACGGGGTTTGCAACCC
>JAOZLU010000262.1:2481-8966 GCA_029934695.1 Desulfobacterales bacterium
CCGAAACCTTTGAAGACTGCCGGACGGGGTTTGCAACCCTGCCCGAAACCTTTGAAGACTGCCGGACGGGGTTTGCAACCCCGTCCGGCAGATTAAGGCTCAATAAAAACAGACGGTTACTTATTATTTATTTGAAGTTCCCTAATTTTAAAAAAGCTTTGGAGGTTAATCACTAATCCATGAGAAACAGAATTAAAACCAGACCGATAAGGCAGGGGTGGAGACAAAACAGGGAACGTCTGACAGCGTGTCAGCTCATGCTTCCTGAAGAGACAACTTTTCTGGCAAAAGGGGGGTTCGGAAAGCGCCTGTTTAAAAGAATCTTCAAATGCGCCATACTGATTCCGTTTTTGTTTGTTGCGTATCAGATCAGCAACGAATCTGGCGGAGCGGTATCTTTTTATGAAAAAACGGTTCCCAATTTTTCCTCAGAGGATAAGCTTCTCCCCGATTCTGCTCAGATCACCGAACTTCCAAAAGAATACAAGCCGCTAATCAGCAAAAACAAAGTTCGGAACCTGTTGGACAGCAAAATCTTCGTGAATCTTAAAGAAGACAGTTTTGATTTTGTGTCTGATAATGACCATCATTTTTATGTTGAAACCAGCATTGACACCTCTTTGCAAAATTTCATTCTGAAAAAAATGGATACATCCACTTCAAGATACGTCGGAATTGTGGCAATGGATCCTTACACCGGAAGGGTTCTGGCAATGGTGGGGTTTGATGAGGATGACGCGTCCGGGAATCCATGCACTGACAACAGGTTCCCCGCGGCCAGCGTCTTTAAAATTGTCACTGCGGCAGCCGCCATTGAAAAATGCGGTTTTGATTCCGACTCCCAACTTACATACAGCGGCAGGAAACATACCTTATATAAATCCCAACTCAGGGAAAAGACGAAAAGAAGGGTCAGGAAAATAACGCTCAGGGATTCATTTGCCCAGTCCATCAATTCCGTATTTGGGAAAATAGGTATCCATCAACTGGGAAAAACAACCCTTCAGGAGTATGCTGAAGCATTCGGATTCAATCGGAACATTGATTTTGAGATCCCGCTTGCCCCCAGTGTTATCAGTATATCTGACGAACCTTACCGATGGGCCGAAATCGCCAGCGGATTCAACCGGGAAACCACCATATCCCCCCTCCATGGGGCATTAATTGCCTCGGCAGTGCTGAACCGGGGCAGACTCATAGAACCTGTCATCATTGACAAAATAAAGGATGAAGAGGGGCAGGTTATTTACCAAAGCCGTCTGACCCCTCTGAACCAGGCGATCACCCCGCATGCGTCAGAGGTGATGAATGATCTTATGAAGGCCACCATACAATCCGGCACTTGCAGGAAAATGTTCAGGGGATACAAAAAAGACCCGGTTCTTTCCAGACTCAGTATCGGCGGTAAAAGCGGCAGTATCAGCAGCAAGGCCCGCGATGCCCGCTTTGACTGGTTTGTGGGGTTTGCCGAAGAAAAAGACGGACATGAAAAGATTGTCATATCCGCTGTCATAGCACATGGGAAATACATAGGGATAAGAGCAGCCCAGTATGCGCGCATCTTAATCAAAAAATATTTCAGTAATTACTTCTCAAATAAAGCATCAGAATCGGAGAAGCAGAATTCATAAAAAGTGGGAAGCGAGAAGCGAGAAGCGAGAAGCGGCGGCTGATATTTCTCACTCCTCACTCCTCACTTTCATAAGGAGATCCATTATGCCGGGGTTTGAATTGTTTGGAAAAGAGGAGCGGAAAGAAGTTCAGGATGTTCTTGATACAGGCGTTTTGTTCCGCTATGGTTTTGACCAGGCCCGCAAGGGGCATTGGAAGGCAAAAACTTTTGAAATGGAACTGGCTGAACGGATCGGGGCAGGGTATTGCCATCTGTGTTCCAGCGGCACTGCGGCCCTGACCATTGCTTTGGCCTCATGCTGTGTCGGGGCCGGGGATGAGGTCATTGTCCCGCCATTCACCTTTATTGCAACCATTGAGGCGGTGCTGAATGCTGGTGCCGTACCTGTGTTTGCTGAGATTGATGAAACCCTGTGCCTTGATCCCGATGCGATTGAGGCGGTTATCTCCCCGCGGACAAAGGCGGTGTTGCCTGTCCATATGTGCGGGGCCATGGCCCGTATTGATGAAATCAAAGAACGCTGTGATCAGGAAGGGCTTATTCTGATAGAAGATGCATGTCAGGCCATCGGCGCAACTTTTGAGGGAAAGGCCCTCGGCACCTTCGGCCAGATGGGCTGTTTCTCATTCGACTCTGTCAAAACGATTACATGCGGCGAAGGTGGTGCGGTCGTAACAGATGATAATATCCTTTATACAGCAGCGGATGCATACTCGGATCATGGGCATGACCATATCGGCAATGACAGGGGGCTTGAAGGCCATGTGATTCTCGGAACCAACTTCCGCATAAGCGAACTGAACGCAGCAGTTGGGCTTGCCCAACTGAGAAAGCTTGATTTCATTCTGGAAAAACAGCGCAGACATAAAAAGGCGATAAAGGATGCGTTGGCTCATATTCCGGGGGTTACTTTCAGAAAAATTCCAGATGAGGCAGGAGACTCGGCCACCTTCCTCTCTTTCTTTCTCCCTGATGAATCAGCAGCCCGAAACACGGCAGCCGATCTTGCAAAGGCAGGCGTTGATTCCTGCTTCTACTGGTACGACAACAACTGGCATTATATACGCTCATGGGATCACCTGAAAACTCTTCAGGCCGCCAGACTTCCTCTCCAACTGTATGAAAACTGCCCGGACTATCAGCAGGTGAAACTGCCCCGGTCTGATGAAATCATCAGCCGGACTATTTCCATGCTGATCAAGCTGTCCTGGACAGAAGAAGAACTTGCAGAGCGGATTGATAAAATCATTGCGGCAATGAAAAGTTGAAATAATGTTTGATATAAATTGGATACAAAACAAAATCAGTCAGTGCGAGTATTATTTTACAGGACACGGGGAGCAGGAACGGCAGAATGATAATCTGACAATTGCCGAAGTCAGGGAAGCATTGCTTAACGGTATGGTTTTGGAACAATACGAAGATGATGCCAGAGGTGAGAGTTGTCTGGCTGTCGGCTTCACAAATTCGGGAAAGCCTCTGCATATCGTATGCGGTGAGCTTGAGGGAGATTTGGTAATAATCACGGTATATGTTCCGACACCGCCCAAATTTAAAAGCCCGTATGAGCGAGGTTGAAAAATGAGCAAAGTATGTCATTTTTGCGGAAACAGAAATTTTAAAAGCAGCAAAGTGCAATATCTTTACAAGCACAGCGGCAAATTTCTCATAGTCAATGACGTGCCGTGCCTGCAATGTGAATACTGCGGAGAACAGTATTTCAGAGGTGACGTTCTTGAGAAAATAGAAAAAGAGTTCAATGAGATATATTCTCTCGGGAAAGAAGTGATAAAGGAGATTCCGGTTCCGGTTGAACAATATGCCGAACTTCAGCCGGCATAAGCCCGGAAGAAGAATCAGATTAAAAGAGAATAAAAAATTGAAATAACAAATAAAAACTCCCCGATCTGAGATGATTGGCATGAATTTTGCTAACTGTATAATATGCAATTTTGTAATGTTATACAGAAAACTTGTTAAGGGCGATAATCAGGAAAACTGGCTAATAACTGGTTAAATTAAGCCTCCGGCAGGGGATGCTTTTTCCACAGTGCGGACGGTCAGAATTTAACCAGGCTGCTGAAGCGGACAGCCCCGGGGCCAAATTGTTAATGGAAAAAGATAAAATTTTAAGTGATATTAAACCATGTTATTATATAAATACGGAACCGGTTGATTATAAAATTCATCTTAAAAATAAAAAAAATAAAATAGGCAGAAATGAAAAATGCCCTTGTGGTTCCGGAAAAAAATACAAAAAATGCTGTTTGAATAATTAAATGACAAGCCGTATTGCCGGCAGTTTCCTACTTCGACATGCACTTTCACCGCTGGTGTCTGCTGTCTGAAGCTCGGAGGACAACGAAGCCGTGTCCATAGATACAGGCTCTCCTGCTGGGATTCCCTGATTCTGGCTTCGGCGCTGGAAAACAGGTGTTCTGTAATTTATTTGGAAGAGACAGGTGGCATGCCTTATGGAAAGAGTTGATAATGCTGACTAAAGAAAAAATTACAGAAAAATTAAGAGAGAAATATCCTTATCTTGTTTCCGAATACGGGATTAAGAGAATAGGTCTGTTCGGATCCTATTCAAAAGGAGAGCAGACCGAGGACAGCGATGTGGATATCATAGCGGAATTTGAAAGACCCATGGGACTCAGATTTGTCGAATTCGCAGAATATCTTGAAGAACTGCTGGGCAAAAAAACCGATATTCTGACTCCCGAGGGCGTAAGAGGAATAATTGTGAAAAGAATTGCCGAAGACATTGGAAAGAGTGTGAGCTATGTCTGAGAGAACTGACAGGGATTTTCTGGAACACATAAGGGAAGCCGCTGAAAGAGCGTCTTCATATACGGAAACAATGACCTTTGAAGAATTTCTCGAAGATACGAAGACTCAGGATGCCGTTATCCGCAACATCGAAATCATAGGCGAAGCCACAAAAAACCTGTCCGATGAGCTGAGAGACAGGCATCCCGATATTCCGTGGAAAGGTTTGGCCGGGATGAGAGACAGACTTATACATCAGTATTTCGGTGTCAACCTTGACATTGTCTGGAATGTGGCAAGAGAGGAACTGCCAGAGATTTCATTGCAGACAAAAGAAATCATCATGGAATAAGAAATTGAAGTAACAAATAAAACTGAGGCGATATATGATAAATGCAGATGAACTTATATCTGTGGCAGAATCATTGCCGCTGGAATTAAAGACAGAACTGACAGAGAGACTTCTTGACAGCCTGAATCCGTCTCAGAAGGATATTGAGGAATTATGGGCGGAAGAGGCTGAAAAAAGAGTTGAGGATCTGAAAACTGGCAAAGTGAGGGCGATTCCGGGAGAAGAGGTTTTCAGAGGAACCCGGGAGGAACTGTCAGAATGAAATACTCTTTTCATCCTTCCGCCAAAATGGAACTGAGCGAGGCGGCACACTATTACGAGACTTTCCGGACGGGCCTCGGAGCGGAATTTGCAAAAGAAGTCTATTCAACTGTCCGGCGGATTACAGAGTTTCCCGAAGCATGGACTCCGGTCCCCGGCTGCCCGACACTGGCAAAAGCTATGTCCGAATAAAAGGTGAAAGACATGAATGAACAGACAATAACTGTCACTTTGCCCAATTCAGTCTGTGACCGCATAAGAACAACAGCTCAGGCAACATCTCTCACTTCAGAGGAAGTCATAAAGCAGTCTGTCATTCTTTTGATGCCTGCTTTTGAATCTGACATTCCTCAGAATCATCGTCTGAATCTTGCAAAACTTCCATTATTGAATGACATTCAACTTTGGAAGGCAGCAAATTCGATCATGAATGACACTCGGCAGTCACGTCTGGAAGAATTGGCAGAATTGCAAAAAAATCGCTCTCTTACAAAAAATGAGCAGTCAGAACTGAGCAATCTTATGAATGAGGCACACCAAACCATGCTATGCAAAGCAGAGGCACGACGTATCTTGGCACAACGTGGTCATGTTATTTTCAAAGCGGTTGAACATTGAAATGTCAGCAACTTCCGAACTGAGGGCACAGCTTGAAAAACGAGATAAAAAATGTTGTCTGTACTGTCTGACCACAGAAGACAACTGCGGTCTCAGAATGCATGTTGACCACATCATTCCTGTGTCGGCCGGAGGCAATACGATTCCTGAAAACTTATGTCTGGCCTGTTTTTTGTGCAATGTGCATAAAGGGACAAGACAGACATGGAAAGACCCGCTGACTCAGGAAACTGTGCCATTGTTTCATCCTCTTCGTCAGAATTGGAATGAGCATTTCAGCTGGGCCGGCAGTTTCTTACTCCGATTTCCATGCTGATCAAGCTGACTTGGACAGAAGAAGAACTTGCAGAGCGGATGACAAAATCATTGCGGTTGTCTCGACAGTGGAAAGCTGAACATGAAGAGTTGAAAGTGAATAAAAACTCCCCGATCTGAGATGATATGCAATTTTGTAATGTTAGGGACCCGGAAAAAACGCATTACCCCATGAAAGTTCGCAAGGAGTGCAAAAATTAAGCGAAGCGGTTTTTTGCATCCCGCACAGGCGGGATAATGCGTTTTTTCCGAGTTCCTTATACAGAAAACTTGTTAGGGGCGATAATCAGGAAAACTGGCTAATAACTGCTTCGCACTCTACAACCCCTGGATGGAGCGGACACCTCCTTCGGGGTGTGCCGCTCATCCTGATGATTATGCCGCTAATAGTCATAATCAATGAGGCCAATTATGGACAGAAAAACATTACTTGAACGGGTAAAAAAGTGTGTTCTCAAAGTGGAACCGGATGCTGAGATAGAATACGGAATTCACATATGACGGACAGACAACATATTGAGGATCTGATCGAAT
>JAOZLU010000877.1 GCA_029934695.1 Desulfobacterales bacterium
ACGGGCCTCTGACTGGTTTGATGATTTGCGTTCTACAAACATGGCGACCCTACGGCCCTCTGAATGGCGGTGTCTGGCTGATTCTACAAACATGGCGGCCCTACGGGCCTCTGAATGGCGGTGTTTGGCTGGTTCTGTCAGGCCCGTAGGGTCGTCATGTTTGTAGCATTAAAAATCAAACCGGTCAGGCCCGTAGGGTCGGCATGTTTGTAGCATTAAAAAACAACCCGGTCAGAGGCCCGTAGGGGATACAACTGTGACCATCCTCGGTGAGTCAAAAATCATGGTTTTTCCAGCCATCTTTTATCGCTCGTCCATGCGATCCCGTGCTTTTTTAGATACGCAAGGGTGTTTTTGAAAAAACCGCTCACAGAAAAGACGAACAAAACTGCCTTGTCCACATTTTCAAGTTTCATCAGTTCCCCGGCCTTTTCCCGGAACTCCCCCGCCTCTTTCACACTGAACTTCGCCTTCCGGTTCTTCACCTCGCCGATGAGAGAATATCCGTCCCCCTCTGCCCTGGCAAGGACATCAATCTGAAACTCCGGCTCATGCAGCGGCGGGGAATGGCAGCTCCGGACCTCCCCGTATTCGACATATACGAAGTCATCCGGCAGGTTGCCCATCAGGGATTTGAACAGTTCACCCTCTTTGCGGACATCATGGATGAGGCGGTGGATGATCATGAACTCGGCAAAAGCACCTTTATATCGGTTGTGATCCCCTCTGAGCCGCCCGTATCTTTCAGATATCTCGTTGAACAGCACCCTGTATTCATCCGGAGCCTCCCGGGTGACAAAGTGATGGATGTCATCCGCATAGCTCCGCCTGAAGACCTTGTCAAAGATATTGTCCCGGACACCCCTGTAGAGTCCCTGATCCTCCTCGATAATGTCGCTCCTGAAGATCGCCTTCAGTTTTTTCTCCAGTTCCGGATCGCTCATCTCAAGTCCGAGTTTTTCCTTCAGTTCCCTGTGTCCGACGCGCCTGTCCCTGTGCTTTGAGAGATAAAGCACGATATCCTTTGCATATTTCTCATTGATTCTCGGAAACGCCGAGTCAATATACTCCATCCAGGTGGTGTTTATCGAACCGTCCAGATTAAGCGTCTCGTATTCAAGGGTTCTCTGCACTCCTGCCTCCGTACTCAGATCCTTTTCCTCAAACACGGAGCGGAACAGGGCATTGATATAGAAGGGGCTGCCCTCGGTCAGTTGCGCGATCAGCCAGGCGATTTCCTCAGTCACAGGCATATTTTCTGACAGAGAGTATCTGAATATCATTTCGGCAATTTCGTCTTCGGGCATATTCCCGAGAGGTTTTTTTATGAATCTTCCCGGAAGAAGCCTGTTCAGGTCGTTCATGAGCCAACCGACCCAGCTCCCGGAAACCAGCAGCGGTGCGCTCTTATATTCGCAGGTACGCAGATAACTGCCAGCAAGATTATGTGCCCGGCGGGTTCTTTCTTTGTCCCAGAAAATAAACCGGTTGATGAACTGGAATTCGTCTATCATCTGAACGACAAAAAGATTATAATGAAGGGCAGTCATTCGCGGGGCATCCCTTACCATGTTCCAGAGGTGGTCTGTTTTTTCCTCCGCGGCAAATATCTCGGCCTTTCTCAAAAGATCACACAGGTAGTCAAGCCCCTCTCTCTCGGCGTTTTTCAGGGCTTCACCGTAGCTTCCTATACGGGCAGTGTCAAGGTATTCCTGCTTTCTGGTGACAAAGGCCATGAACTGATAAAGGAAGGTGAAGAAAAATTCCTCACAGAAATCCCCCAGCCACTGATCCGTCTCCCTGATCTCGAAATAAAAAGGCACCACCCTGCCGTTTTGCTGAAACGTGAGATTGTACAGTCTCTCCATCAGGGCGGTTTTGCCGGTTTTCCTCCGGGAGAGGATAGCAGTACTCTGGGATATTCGCCGCTGAATACGGTCAATCCATCTCAGGAAAAAGGCCAGCTCCTTTTTCCGCCCTGTGAACAGATCAGGTTCTCCGATTCTCTCCTCAAGCCATATTTTCATTTATGCTCACTTTCCACGTTTGATTCACTTCTTTGTGGCTTTACATTTGGGAAGGGCCAATTAAATTGCAACTCAGAACTGCCAAAAAACACACCTAATCCTTTCTTATCCACAATCCTTGCAGATTATCCACAATCATAAAAAAATTCACACAAAGCCCGTAAAGAACACAAAGAGACACAGAGTTTCTCTTTTTTTCCTCTGTGCCCTTTGTGTGATAGCATAAAAAAATTCACACAAAGCCCGCAAAGAAC
>JAOZLU010000263.1 GCA_029934695.1 Desulfobacterales bacterium
CTGCTCTGCTCTGCTCTGCTCTGCTCTGCTCTGCTCTGCTCTGCTCTGCTCTGCTAATCATTATTCGGCTCCTTTTGTTTTTGTCAAGCATTTTTTTAATAATATATTATAAAGGATGAAGGTCGGCTGTTACAAGTTCTAAGCCCATGAGAACCATGTCACGGAGAATAGTCCGGAAATAATTGACATGCCTCCGGCGAGACGGCTGAGACTGCACATCCGTCCCGCCGGACTAAAAAACTGTTTCTGATTAGGAACCCGGCAATAAATTGCCGAGCTATTTTCAGAAGTCCTCCGGGAATGAAAAACATAGTCTTGTGTAAAAAGAGAAACACGCCCAGACTTCCAAAGCCCCCAAAAACCTCAGAAGTCGGCCACAGCATTATTTCACCTCAATAAAAGCCCATTCTTTACCTGACAGATGGAGAAACCTGCGCCGATTGTGTCACCGCGCTCATCAAACCTGATTTTTCCAAGGGGAGTTTCGACATAAGTTCAATATCTGCTATATTCCGAGATACGCTTTCTTTACCTCCTCGTTTGAGAGCAGATTATCCGCGGAATCTGTTAGGGTGATGCGCCCGTTCTCCATGACGTATCCCCGGTGTGCCACTTTCAGCGCGAGGTTCGCATTCTGCTCCACAAGAAAGATGGTGGTTTTGTGTTCAGTGTTTATTTTGGCAATAATGTCAAATATCTGCCTGACAATAATAGGCGCAAGTCCCAGCGACGGTTCATCGAGCAGAAGAAGGCGGGGCTTGGCCATAAGCGCCCGGGATATGGCAAGCATCTGCTGTTCGCCTCCGCTTAACGTGCCCCCGGGCTGGTTCCGTCTTTCGGAAAGGATGGGAAAAAGCCCGAACATATATTCAATATCCTGCCTTATACCATCCTTATCCTTCCGCAGGAAAGCCCCCATATCCAAGTTTTCCATGACGGTAAGATAGGGAAAAATGCGCCGTCCTTCGGGAACCTGGCTGATACCGATGGAAACGATTTTATCCGGGGTTACATGGTGAATCGGCTGGCCCATGAATTCTATTTCCCCTGTCCTCGGGGGAACAATTCCTGAAACCGACATGAGCGTCGTTGTCTTTCCGGCACCGTTCGCGCCGATAAGGGTGACGATCTCTCCCTCGGAAATCTCTATGCTGATATCCTTGAGGGCCTGAATATTTCCGTAAAATGTCTGAATATTTGAAAGTTTAAGCATCTGGTTCTTCTCCGAGATATGCCTTTATCACAACAGGATTATTTTTTATTTCATCCGGCGTCCCCTGTGCGATCTTTTTTCCGTAGTCCATGACAAATATCCGGTCGGACAGGCTCATGACAAGTTTCATGTCATGTTCGATCAGCAGAATGGAAATGCCTTCGGTGTCGCGGATTCTCACGATCAGTTCGTCAAGTTCCAAGGTTTCCTGGGGATTCATGCCCGCGGCCGGTTCATCCAAAAGGAGCAGAAAAGGCTCTGTGGCCATGGCCCGCGCAATTTCAAGGCGTCTCTGCGCGCCATAAGGCAGATTTTTGGCAAGATCGTTGACAAAGGCTGAAAGACCGATTTTTTTCAGAAGAGCAAAGCTGTCTTCCTTGATCTGCTCTTCTTCCCGGACAGTTTTTCTTCCCCTGAACACCGCTCCTGCAATTCCCGAAAATGTGCGGCAGTGCCTGCCGATCATGACATTTTCAAGAACCGTCATATCGGAAAACAGGCGGATATTCTGAAAGGTCCGGGCCATGCCTTTTTCCGTGACCTGATTCGGCTTCAGACCGTTTATTCTTTCGCGGTTCCCATTTCGGGACGAACTGATAAACACATCGCCCTGAGTCGGCGCGTAAATTCCTGTCACACAGTTGAAAAATGTGGTTTTTCCCGCACCGTTAGGACCGATGAGGGCCACGATTTCTTTCTGGCCGACATTTAGATTCAGGCGGTCCAGCGCCCGCAGACCGCCGAAGTCCATCGTCAGATTCTTAACTTCAAGTATAGGTTCCATTGATTATCCTGTCTTTTCCCAATGTTACTGTCGGGAGGCTTCCGGGGTTCCGGAAACTTCCTCGCGCTCAAATTTATACGTCCGCCGCACCTTGGCAATCAGACCCTGGGGACGAAACACCATCATTATGACAAGGGTTATCCCGAAAAGAAGCATGCGATACTCTCCCACGCCTCTGAGGTATTCAGGCAGAAGGATCAGCACAAACGAGCCGACAATCACCCCGAAAATTGAACCCATGCCGCCCAGAACAACAAGGGAGAGGATCATGGCTGATTCCATGAAGGTGAAGCTTGCGGGATTGATAAATGTCGTTTTTGCGGCAAATATGACCCCTCCCATTCCGGCCCAGGTCGCTCCCAGTGAGAATGCGGTCAGCTTTGTCTTTGTTTTGTCTATCCCCATGGCCTGACATGCGATTTCATCCTCCCGCAGGGCGATCCAGGCCCTGCCGAGTCTGGAGTTTTCAAGCCGGCCCACGACAAAAACGGTGAGCAGGGTCATGCCGATCATAATAAAGTAAAGGTAAATGATGGCGGTGCTGAGAGACATTTCCATGCCGAAAAAACCGGGTCTCGGAATATTTGCAATGCCGCTCGGACCAAAAGAGAAATCATTATAGTTTTCCAGAATGAGCCGGATGATTTCCCCGAAGCCGAGGGTGACAATGGCAAGGTAATCTCCGCGCAGGCGGAGTACCGGAAATCCCAGAAGTATTCCCATCAGTGCGGCTATGCCCGCGCCCACGGGAAGAGCCACCCAGAAACCCAGGCCGTAATGATAATTCAGGAGAGCGTAACTGTACGCCCCGACCGCGTAAAACGCAACATATCCCAGATCGAGCAGACCGGCAAGGCCCACAACAATGTTAAGCCCCAGGCCCAGCACAATATATATGAGCGCGGTTGTCATAATGTTGACCTGATATGAGGAAAAGGCAAACGGAAAGACGATGATAAAGATTGAGAAACCAATCATGCCCGGGACAGAGAGCCTGCGATTCCCGACAATGCGCTGAAACAGGGGAAGTTCTGTGACTCCTGTTTCAGCTTTTTTCCTGCCCGCTT
This sequence comes from Desulfobacterales bacterium, assembly GCA_029934695.1. Taxonomy (GTDB): domain Bacteria; phylum Desulfobacterota; class Desulfobacteria; order Desulfobacterales; family 4be13; genus JAOZLU01. The sequence goes on from JAOZLU010000263.1 coordinate 3,065, forward strand.
CCTTGCGTTCAATCATATAGCGCCAGAGAAAAGAGAGAATAAAACTGCCCAGTCCCACGAGGATCATGTTGTTCCAGCGCCATTCAATCACATTTTCGATGGTGTTGACGCGGATGACCATGATGGGAAAGGTCAGAAACATGAACCAGAGTGAAACCAGTAATGATTTTTTAATATCAGAGAGTGTAAACATTTTTCACCAGTTAATTAATATCTGATTATAACAGATTAAGGGAAGCCCGTGAACCTGAACTCAGACCCTCCTTGAAAAGCGTTATAATCAGATTAATGTATAATTAATGACCTGACATCCTGTGTAAATTGCTGTGCTTGGGAGCAGATGGCACACACCTTGTCCCATTTCTCAGCAATTTGCGGGGCCAGTTTGTTGTAAACGCGTTCGGGCTTTTTAATTTCCCTGCCCTTTCGCTTGAAAAATTTGCCATAATCATTGGTTGACAGCTTGTACCCGGGTTTTTTATGCGTCTTTCTGATACATTCGTAGTCATTCTGAGCACATAATTTATTTTCAGGAAAAAGGGCAGCAAAAGTCCAATTTTCCGTATCCTGAGCCGGAATTGCCAAAATGATTTGTCGCGGGAGAGCAGAACTGTTCAGCCACCCTTTTCCCATGATAACACGCCTGAGTTGACGAATTGTGGCCTGAATAGGAGGGCAGGGCTGTTCTATCGGATCATAAAGCGCGTCCGTTCCCTCCTGTAAATCATGTTCAGCGGCAATATCCGCATCCACATGGATAACCAGCATATCTATTGCCGGACCCGTGGCATCGGAAAGAATATCTTTCAAACTGCAATCTTCCTCCTGCCACGTTTCCTTACACCAGTTACGCACTCCTTTCCAGCCTTTGCCTCTTTTATGGAATTCCTTTGTCGGCTGCAACGGTGCCAGGTAACGATGTTTACCGGCAGGGAGAAGTTTTTTCAAAATTTCTACTAAAACGATATGATCTGTTTTCCCTTCAACAACTGTGGCAATAATCATCGTCGATTCCTCAGAATAAGTTGGGAACACCCCCCAACCGTCCCATAATCCAAAGTCTTGACAGAGAAAATCCTTTTTCGTCGCCAGATTGCAAAACCTTTTCCGAAACCTGTATCCGATGCACTTCTGTTGCACCGCAAGTATTGCGTTCAACAGCAAAAAGCCGAATTCGGTCATCTTGCAAATCCAGGCCGTCCAAAGAAAGCGGATTATGTGTTGTCAGCAGAGCCTGGCGCGGGGGATCGGCTGCAAGCATCTGCTCACAAAAGATTCGTGTGGTTGCCCTTGCCAAACGGGGATGCATGGCCTGATCAAAATTATCAATCGCAAACAGCTCAGGTGAATCCGGATGCATTGCCAATACCAAATCAAACAACACATATAATGCCCCCTCACTCGCATTATAAGCTGAAAACTGATTTTGTCCCTCATAAATCCATCGGTCGGTAAAGCGGATAATATTGCGAACAGCCGGAACATTGCTGTCCAGCAGTTCCCGAGATGGCGGGACAACTGCAATTTCACCCACCCAGTCCAGCAATTCCAGCAAGTCATCCAGTTCAAGGGTGCCGAATGTGCTATTTTCATCGTCTAATAATTCTTCCACAGCTTCGGCCAGGCGTCCGCCCGACAGTCCCAGAGGCTTCCGCTGCTGATTGTCGGCAGCAGTGCCGCACAGGACAGGGGTTTCGGGCGAAAAAATGGCATAATATAAGATCGCGGAAGATTGCCCGTAATAAGAGAATTGAACGCGATCTGTTTCCCACGCCCTGAGAGGGATTTTATCGCCCGATGCCTCAGTGACTTCTATGTTCAGTTCTTTTGTGTTTATAACTTTGTTAAAAGAAGAAAACGAGGTATCGGGGCGAGCACCGCGCTCCAATATCCTGCGGCTTGTGAATTGTTTGGAATCTGTATCAATGACCGCACTTAAAAGTGCGAGAGACTCCAACAGATTTGTTTTGCCGCTCCCGTTCGCGCCGACAAAAATATTCACCTGCCCCAAATCCACTTCCACATCTGCAAGTGATTTGAAACCTTTGACGGAAAGCTGGGTAAACATGATTACACCTTCCGGTTCACACCTTCTGCGCCGTGGACCGTCCCAGAATTCCTTCTGGCCTGAATATCAGGATAAGGACAAGAAGTGCGAAAGCGAAAACATCTTCATAGTCGCTCGAGACATAGCCCGTTGCAAAGCTTTCTGTCCATCCGAGAACAAATGATCCCAGAACCGCTCCCGGAATGCTTCCGATGCCCCCGAGCACAGCAGCCGTAAACGCCTTTATCCCTGCGATGAAACCGATATAAAAATTGATCATGCCGACATGGGAGGCAATAAGAACCCCGCCGATGGCGGCTGTCGCAGAGCCGATAATGAATGTGACAGAGATGACCTGATTCACGTTCACACCCACCAGCATCGCCATATTTCTGTCCTGTGCGGTTGCGCGCATGGCTTTGCCGATTTTTGTGAATTTGATCAGTATTGTCAGCAGCACCATGACAACTGCTGTTGTGAGAATAATGACAATTTCCGCGGAACCGATGATATGGGCATAAGGATCCATAAATTCAAATTCAGGGATAAGATTCGGAAATGGCAGAAAGTCGGATGTCTGGGCCAGAAGCACATAGTTCTGAAGGAAAATGGACATGCCAATGGCACTGATAAGGGGAGAAAGACGCTGTGCGTGGCGTAACGGCTTATAGGCCACTTTTTCGATGGTAAAGCCGTACGCGGCCGCATAAATTACCGCCGCCAATGATGCCAGTGCAAGAACCGCAACAGGATGCAGGCCCACCAATGTCAGAATGCTCGCAATGATCAGCCCGGTAAACGCTCCGATCATGTAAATTTCACCATGGGCAAAGTTGATCAGTTCGATGATCCCATATACCATAGTATAGCCAAGGGCGATCAGGGCATAAATGCTCCCCCGGGTCAGCCCTCCCAAAAAAATTTCAAGGAAATATTCCATAGTTAGAATCTTTATAAGGGTTAAGGGTTAAGGGTTAAGGGATTGTAGCTCAATAACTTTGTTTCTGAATTAAGATTTCACGAAGTTGTTTGGGCAGGGTCAAAGCCAAAGCACCTTAACCCTTAACCCTTAAACCTTAAACCTTAAACCCTTAACCCTATTTTTTATTTCATTTCAACATAAACACCATTTTGCACCTGATACACGGAGAACCCCACACCGATGGCATCTCCCCGCTCATCAAAGCTGATTTTTCCCAGAGGTGTTTCAACATATTCGGTTTTCAGTGCCTTTGTAAGCGCGTCATAGTCGGTTGAACCTGCTTTTTCAATGGCATTGGCCAGGGCCAGCGTCGCTGCATAAGCATTCAGAAAGAAAGCGCCAGGATCTGATTTGTATGTGTCTTTGTGCGCTTTGTTTGCAGCAATGGTCATGGGATCTTCCGAGGTGTCTCTTGGGCCGGTGGCATAGACGCCTTCAGCATATTTTCCAGCGACTTTAATAAAGGTGTCATCTTTTACACCGTCATCGGAAATAAGTATGGTCTTCATTTTCTTTTTCCGCATTGCCATGACAATTTTGGATGCTTCAGGATGATAACCGCCGAATATCACGGCTTCAGCCTTTGAACGTCTTATTTTCTGAACTACTGCGGAATAATCAACAGCTCCCGGGGTCACTCCTTCATACAACACGACCTCTGCCTTGCCGGATTCTTCCAGAAACTTTTTTGCAAACTCAGCCAGTCCCTTGCCGTAATCGCCCTTGTCATGAAGCACGGCAATCTTTTTGAATTTCAGAACATTCAGCGCAAAATCAACTTCAAGCCTTGCCTGGGCATCATCAGATGCAATGGTCCGATAAAAATTGGGATAATCGCCGCTCTGTGTCAGACCGGGGTTGGTTGCCGAGGGAGACATTGCAATGATTCCCGCGTCCTTATAAATTCCCAAAGCAGCCTTTGTGGCGCCGCTGCAAATATGTCCCACAACCACAGGGACTTTCTGGGATGCCAGTTTGGTTGCCGTGTTTGTGGCGACTTCCGGTTTGCATACGTCATCTTCGGCAACGATCTCAATCTGTTTTCCAAGTACGCCGCCTTTTGCATTTATGACCTTGACAGCCAGTTCAACGCCTCTCAGTCCCGATATCCCGTAGGATGCCAGATCACCGCTGTGCGCCCCGGCCACACCCATCTTAATTGTCTCTTCTGCAAGACCTGTCCCGGACATGGCAAACACCATGGACAGGCTGACAATTGCCGCAACAAACAGCTTTTTCCAATCATTCCTTCTCATAAATCGTTCTCCTTTTTCGTAAAAAAATTATTGAAACAAACAGTCCTGTATGACAGAACAAAATGAGTTCAGATGCTTTCAGCAAAGTTAAAAGTGCAAAAAATTTCACCTTTCATCCAACCCAGCGTCCCCTGTCATTCTGTAACTTTCTTTAACAGAAATCTTATACTTGTCAAGTATAAATTGAAACCTTATTAAAAAAATGATTTTCACTCATATTTTAAAATAAAATTGTCCGGATAGTTTTATCCCATCTAAAAATTGATAAAATCAGCAGAGTTAAATCGGATTCAGACCTTCAGCTTTTCAACTTTCAACTTTCAACTTTCAACCTTCGACTTTTAACTTTCAACTATTTCTTTCTGCCCTTACTGTCAGTTCTGAGAAGGAGATCTTCTTCAATGGGCCAGCCTTTGTCGGGTTTGACCTCTGAAAAAACCAGAAAAGTTTCCAGTTTGCCAAAGACAGGCAGGGAGGTTATTGAGCTTTTGATAAGTTCGCCCAAGTGCTTCAGATCCCTGGCAGCCACATGAAGCAGATAATCAAACCGTCCGGTCAGATGATAGCAGGCCCGAATGTAGGAAATTTGCTGGACAGCTTCCTCAAATTTTCGGATGTAATCTGCTTCATGACGGTTAATGATAACCGAAATAAAAGCCTGAACATTCAAATCCAGCATCTCAGGATTGATTATGGCCCGATACCCCTGCACCAGGCCACGCTCTTCCAGATTGCGAACACGCTCAAGCATGGTTGACGGGGCCACACCCAGGTCCCGGGCCAATTCGACATTTTTCTTCCGGCCGCTGGCCTGAAGTGCTTTAAGGATTTTTATGTCAAGGCTGTCCATAAATCTTACTCACAAAAGGAATTTGATAGTGAAAAGTTGAAAATCTGTCAGTAACCATATAAAATTATTCAACAGGAAATGCCAGCGTCACTGATTTCAGTAAGTTACGGGAATTTACGGCTGACGAGAAAAAAATATCCGCCTCTGTTCAAATAATGATCTGATTATCCGTTTAATATTCGTCTGTCAAGCTTTTTTTCGCATAATATTTCTTTTTTTAAAATTTTATCCATTTTATATTCGTAATCTGTGTACAGGACAAAAAAGAAGGAGTGAGAAAGAAACCCGGCTTTTTCTTGCAGATGCGGAGCCTGCCCGTTCGGTAAAAATCCATCTGCCGGACGGGGTTCTATCTGCCGGACGGGGTTTGCAACCCCGTCCGCAACAGTTGTGCGGTGCGGAGAACATCTCTGCCGGATGGGGTTGCAAACCCCGTCCGGCTCTGGGGCCCTGGTCCGCAACAGCAATCTTTTTGTTAACAGGAAATACTGGGAATTTTTGGTCAGCTACTTATAATTTTCAACATTTTTCACATAGCGTTCAAAATCGTTTTCCAGAAGAAAACGGGAAATCATCTCACTCACCTTGTCTGCTGTATCCACACGATAAAATCCCTTCTCATCAGGGCCTGCGATTTTTTTCGCATTTTCAACAATAGCCTGAATGGTTTCCGTTGTTATCTCCACATTGACATGAACATCAATCATTTCTTTTGATTCGGGCATTCTGCGATTCCT
>JAOZLU010000878.1 GCA_029934695.1 Desulfobacterales bacterium
GAGGATGAAACGGATATCCGTTCAATCCTTTAATCCGTTGTCATTTTTGCCTGGAGGATGAAACGCCTGAGATATGACAGCAGATCAGAGGATGAAACGGATATCTGTTCAATCCTTTAATCCGTTGTCATTTTTGCCCCTGCTTATGCCAAACTGCAAGTTTGGCACTCCCAAATCCCAAATTAAAACTTGCTTATGATGTTAGCTGTTATCCGTCTTCAAAACTGACAGAAATGCCGCCTGGGGAATCATCACCTGTCCCACCATTTTCATCCGTTTTTTACCTTTTTTCTGTTTTTCCAAAAGCTTGCGTTTTCTGCTAATATCGCCGCCATAGCATTTTGCGGTCACATCTTTTCTGAACGGCGATACAGTCTTACGGGCAATGATTTTCGCGCCGATAGCTCCCTGTATGGCGATTTTGAACATCTGCCTCGGAATTTCGTCTCTGAGTCTCTCACACGCGAGCCGCGCCCGTTCAACAGACCTGTCCCGGTGAACCAGTTGGGACAGTGCGTCCACCCGTTCCCCGTTGATGAGTATATCCGTCTTGACAAGATCGGTCTCCCTGTAATCTATGATATCATAATCAAAGGAGCCGTATCCCTGGGTCACGGATTTGAGTCTGTCATAAAAATCATACACCACCTCGGCCAGGGGAATCTCGAAAATCATCTCCAGACGGTTGTTGGTCAGATATTGGTAATTCTTATTGATCCCCCGGCGCTCCAGACAGAGGCTCATGACCGCGCCCATATAGCGATCCGGTATGATGATCGCCGCACGGATGAACGGCTCTTTTGTGGTCTGAATCCGGGTCGGATCCGGGTATAATGCAGGGTTGTCAATGATCTCAGAAGAACCGTCATTCATGATAATCTCATATTGCACCGACGGCGCTGTCAGGATCAGGGAAAGATCATATTCACGCTCAAGCCGCTCCTGAACCACCTCAAGATGAAGAAGTCCAAGAAAGCCGCAGCGAAACCCGAACCCCAGAGCCGCTGATGAATCTTTTTCATAAATCAGTGACGCGTCATTCAGCTTGAGCTTTTCCAAAGCAATCACCAAATCTTCGTATCCGTCGGAGGCCACGGGATAAATGGAAGAAAAGACCACCGGTTTTGTTTCCTTGAATCCGGACATGGGAGAATCGCATGGCTGTTTTTTCAGGGTGATGGTATCGCCGCACCGGGTGTCGCTCACGGTTTTTATCCCTGCAATCATATAACCCACCTGCCCGGCTGAAAGTGATTTGGCCGGCACCCGGACAATCTGGAATATTCCGACTTCCTCAACCTTATAGGATGCATTGTTGGACATAAATGAAATGACATCACCTGCTTTTATTTTTCCCTGGGACACGCGTAAATGTACAATTGTGCCCCGGAACGGATCATAATGGGAATCAAAAATCAGGGCTTTGAGGGGTGCTTCAGCATCCCCTGAAAGCGGGGGAGGCAGGCGGTTTACGATCCCTTCAAGAACATCCTCAATCCCGATGCCATCTTTTGCAGATGCAAGAATAGCGGTTTCAGAGTCCAGACCCAGGTCATCTTCTATCTGCTTTCTGACTCGTTCAATATCCGCGGAGGGCAGGTCAATCTTGTTGATCACAGGAATAATTTCAAGATCATGTTCCAAGGCAAGATAAAGGTTGGCAAGGGTCTGGGCTTCCACCCCCTGACTGGCATCCACCAGAAGCAGCGCGCCCTCACAGGATGCAAGTGCCCGGGAAACCTCGTAACTGAAATCCACATGACCGGGGGTGTCAATCAGGTTCAGAAAGTAGGTCTGACCGTCTTTTGCCGTGTATGGAAGGCAGACCGTCTGGCTCTTTATGGTAATTCCCCGTTCCCGCTCGATATCCATGCTGTCAAGAATCTGGTCATGAAAATCCCGGTCCGATATAATATCCGTTGCCTGGATAAGGCGGTCGGCCAGCGTTGATTTGCCGTGGTCAATATGTGCAATAATACTGAAATTTCTGATATTTTTCATATTTAATTCAAAGTCACCGGATGAACATTCCCTGCCCGCTTCAAAAAAGGAATTTTGCGGTATCATAATTTTCTTTTCCTCTTTGAAGGGCGGGAGGATGTAAGTTTCTAAAAGCTATAGCAATTAAATTATACAGAAATCGAATTTTCCCCAAAAAAACTCGGTTTCTCAATGAAAACTTCTTTAAAATCAAAAGCCTGTTGACATAAACTGAGTTTCCAACTATACTCAATGGTAAAAAGTTGAAAGTTGAAAGTTGAAAGTTGAAAGT
>JAOZLU010000879.1 GCA_029934695.1 Desulfobacterales bacterium
AGAGGGCCGGGACCGCCGCGTTTTATGACTGGATCGTGGCCAATGCGATTCTCCCCTCGTCGGAATCCTTCAAGCTGACTCAGGCCGATATGGACCGGCTGAAAAGGGAGGAAGTCCGACAGACTGTGAGAGATGAACTGTTTCACATTCAGGATCAGGGATATCGGACAGAGGATGAGTTCATGGCCGATGTGAGAAAGGTTATAAACAAGGCCGTGGAGGAGGCTAAACCTACGGCGAATCCTATAACCGGTGAGAAAGCCCTTGAGTACGGCGACTTGGTTCTGAAAATAGCGGACAACAGCGGCCTGAAACGGATTGACCGGACCACCGTGCCTGAACTTCTGGAGATTGCATCCCAGGCCCGCCAGATCCAGCGGAAGTATGACGAGGCAAACACCGGCCTGAATCCTCTGGGACTGGCCACCGACGTGGTGCCGTTTGACATTGACCCGGCACGGACAATTCCGGGTGCGTACAACGCGGCCACCCAGTTCGAGCAGGTCTATGAGCGGGCCATGACCGCTATGGAGAATGCCCAGATTGTCTTCAACCACGCCAACGACCTGAAAAACCGGATCCGACAGGTGGCAAATGATACTGAGGAGTTTACCGAACAGGTGATTGACCAGGATCGGGATTACCGGAACCGGCTCATCGAGACATTCGGCACGCCTTATGAGGGGACCATCGGGAGCGGCAAGGTCTATCCGGCAGGGTACAAGGGGCCGGATTATTTTCTGTATATGTATATTGATGTGAACGAGGTCAGCGATGAGACCGTGCCGCAGCCCAGTGACGCAATTCAGGGCTATTTTGCCCCGATTGCTGTTATAGGCTATGAGGATGACGGAAAGGAATTGTTCAGCCAATTCTTCGACACCGACATGCCCGGCGGCATTCATAGCAACTGGGCCAGCACGGATTTCAATGCGGCCACGCTGAACATCGTGTTTCCCCTCAGCGCGGGAAAGTATAGCTTCCAAGCCCCGAGTGAATGGGGAATGCGTAAATCCCCGGGGGAAATTCATCAGGCACTGATCGAGCTGGTCAAGGCCGAAGCCGATTTGCAACTGGCTCTGGCGGATTACGCGGGGTTGCTCCTGGATATTCAGAATGCCACAGAAATATTGCAAGCCCGGTCTGACCTGCGTGCTGGAGAAATAAGTATTGATAAGCGGATAATGGCAGAAAGACTCAGTTTCAGAACAGCCACGGCTGCCCTCAATTTATTAATAGATACATGCGAATCCCAGAAGGAAGCCACTAGTATGCAAATTGATGCTACTATAGCGGGAATACCCAAAATGCAAGGAATGTCAAATGACGCAACAGCACCGTTACGAGGAACTATCAAGACGGTAGAGGGAGGATTATATATCGGTCATGAAATAGCGATTGGTGTTTCCAAAGTTGCACAGTGGGGTTTGGAGACTGCTCAGGAACTCACTGAGATGGTATTGGATAACAAGATGAAAAAAGCCGATTACAAATACGATATTCAGCAGCAACTCCAGGAAATCGAAGCCCACATGGGAAACGAGGCACCCGGACGAATGGCGATATTCAAGGCCAGGGAACACATGCGCCAAGTCTCCGAGAAATACAAGGCTGTCCTTGCTAAGGGACTGCGCCTGCTTGAGGAGCGCAAGGCATATAATGCCAAAGTCGCGGCCAAGACCCAGGGCAAACGCTACATGGACATGGCGTTCCGCCACAATATGAACAACGCGCTCTCGAAGTATCGGAGCATGTTTGATCTGGCCGCCCGGTATGCTTACCTCGCTGCCAAGGCGTATGACTACGAGACCAACCTGAACGACCGGGATCCGGCCTCTGCCAAACCTCTGCTCACGGACATCGTAAAGCAGCGGACCTTGGGCCAGTACCAGGATGACCGGTATGTGGTGGGCCGGGGCGGGCTGGGCGACATTCTTGCCCGGATGGAGGCCAACTTTGCCGCGCTCAAGGGACAGATGGGCTTCAACAATCCCCAGACCGAGACCGGACGATTCTCCCTGCGCCATGAACTGTTCAGGATAAAAGAGGGTGCGGGAACAACATCCTATGATGACGATTCCGCAACTCCCGGAGAAGTGGAGGCACAGTATCAGCGCGTTCAGAACGATGCAGATTGGAAAAGCATCCTGCAACAGTACCGGGTCGAAGATATCTGGGCCGTGCCCGAGTTCCGCAAGTTCTGCCGGCCCTTCACCCAGGAAGACGCGGGGTTCCAGCCGGGCCTCGTGATCCCGTTTTCGACCAACGTGA
>JAOZLU010000880.1 GCA_029934695.1 Desulfobacterales bacterium
GCCTCGGTGGTGGTGAGACCGCCTGCGGGGCTGAAGGTGAATCCGGCTGTGTCGTTGTCATTGTTGGTGACAGCGACATCGCCCGGATCAATGCCTGCGTAATCTCCGCCCGTCGCAACCGCGGTGACAATGTTGTAGGATATGTTCCCGTCTGCCTCGGAGTCATTAACTCCTGTCACCGTGACGGTCTGTTCCGTACTCCAATCACTTGCTGTGAAGGTCAGGCTGGTCGGTGAGACCGTGCCTTCGTCCGGATTGTCGCTGGAGAGTCCGATGCTGACACTCGCGAAGGGCTGGCTGTCCAGTCTTACCGTAAAGAATGCCTGTCCGCCGGATTCGGTTGTTTCCAGGCCGGAGATCGGGTTCACAGTCACGCCCTTGGTGTCGTCATCGGTAATGGTGGTTATTTGCGGAGAACCGGAAATGCTTCCCGCGCCACTGGCATTGGAAAGTGTCACCTGAATTGTCCGGTCTCCTTCGTCAACATAATTCCCCAGGATATCGAGTGTGATGTCTTTTGATGTGTCGTCTGCCGCAAAGTTTATCGTTCCCGAACCCGGGGAGACATTGTTGTAATGGGTTCCGGTCACGGCCGAGCCGCTGAGTGCGAAGTCAACACTGCTTGTCTGATCCGTGGCACCGGTCCGGGTGACGGTGAATGTTGCCGTTGCTGTTCCGGCGTTTCCTTCGGAGATGCTCGCGGAACCTGCTGACAGGGCATAGTTCACGTCAGCTATTATAAAATGATCATGTTGTGAAAAAGCACCATAATCCAGATCGCTGCTTACTTTCCAGTAAACATCGCCGGCGGGCAGATCTGAGGATGGGGTATAACTGGTATCACTTGTATTGTTCTCCGATGGGGATGTGAAAGAACTCTCATCATCAATCTGAATTTTATAATTCGCTGCCCCGGAGACCGCCTGCCATTCCAATGTCGGGGTCAGATCACCTGTGGGATCAGGCAGATATTCGGTTAATGCAGGCACCGGAATGTTGGTCACGGAGACATCCGAGGGGTCATTACCGCTGTATTTCCCGTCGGTGCTTGTGGCCGCGGCGAGAAGGATGGTGTAAGTCTTGCTGCCATCCTGAACCATGTCGTCAACACCGGTGACAGTGACAGTCTGAGCGGTGCTCCAGTTGCCATTGGTGAAGGTGAGCGATGCCGGGCTGACCGTGCCTTCGTCAGTGCTGTCGCTGCTGATATTGAAACTCACGTCTGCGGAGGGCTCGCTGGTCAGCCTCACCGTGAATGTGGCTGTGCCGCCGGCCTCGCTGGTCTTTCCGCTGATGACGGAGACTGTGAATCCGGCTGTGTCGTCATCGGTGTTGGCAACACCGACATCAGCGGGATTGTTTCCTGGTCCGTTGTAATTGCCATCGGTGCTGGCGGGGTCTCCTGTTATGATGCTGTAAGCCTGATCATCGTCGTCCGCATCATCGTTGACACCGGTTACAGTCACCGTATGGGCCGCGGCGTTGTCCCAGTCCGCGGCGGTGAAGGTGAGGGTTGCCGGGCTGACCGTGCCTTCGCCAGTGTCACTGCTGCTCAGGGGCAGGGTGACATCGGCCGTGGGCAGCGTGCTGAGCACAACGGTGAAGGTCGCAGTTCCTCCTGCCTCGGTGGTGGTGAGGCCGCCTGCGGGGCTGAAGGTGAATCCGGGTATGACAATCGCTATTATAAAATGATCATGTTGTGAAAAAGCACCATAATCCAGATCGCTGCTTACTTTCCAGTAAACATCGCCGGCGGGCAGATCTGAGGATGGGGTATAACTGGTATCACTTGTATTGTTCTCCGATGGGGATGTGAAAGAACTCTCATCATCAATCTGAATTTTATAATTCGTTGCCCCGGAGACCTCCTCCCATTCCAATGTCGGGGTCAGATCATCTGTGGGATCATCAGGATATGGGACTAATGTAGGTGCTTCACCGGCTAGGGCAGCAGCCGGAACAAAAAACATGAGATAGACCAAGGTAAAAATTATGACTCTCATTTTCATACCTCCTTTTGATTTAAAATACGCTGATTATAACGCTTTTTGGGGAGTCCCGTGAACGTGCCCGTACAGTGAACGTGAACATGGCGGGCGTGAACATGCGTGAGCGTAAATGAATGTTCATGGGCACGGGCACGGGCACGGCACAGGGCTCCCCTAAATTCCCTAAATCCGTTATAATCAGTTTTTTTTAAAGTACCAGCCAAGCATATTTGCCCCCCTGTTTTTTTATAATACACAGAGAAATTTTTTTTCTTACAT
>JAOZLU010000881.1 GCA_029934695.1 Desulfobacterales bacterium
ATTTGAGATTTGAGATTTGAGATTTGAGATTTGGAATTTATTTGGAATTTGGATATTGAGATTTGGAAATGCAGAGGGAATACAATGATTATAAGTATTGCAAGCGGCAAAGGCGGAACCGGTAAAACCACGGTGGCAACCAACATGGCGTTGTCACTCGGTTCAGGCGTTCAGCTTCTCGACTGTGATGTGGAGGAACCCAATTCCCATCTTTTTATCAAGCCTGTGCTCGAGAATACTGAAACCTTCTCCACACCTGTTCCGCTTATAGATGAGAAAAAATGCAATCTTTGCGGAAAATGTGGTGAAATATGTCAGTTCAAAGCCATCGTGATGATTGCTGACACAGTTATGACATTTGATGAGATGTGCCACGGCTGCGGCGGATGCATGGCGGTCTGCCCGGAGGAGGCCATCACAGAAACAACCCGGGAAGCAGGCATCATTCGGAGAGGTCATCGCAACGGGCTGGAATTTATTGACGGAAGACTGAGAATTGGCGAAGCCATGTCTCCGCCTCTGATCAAAAAGGTTCGCTCCTTTTCTCATCCTGATAAAATTACCATTATTGACGCTCCTCCGGGAACATCCTGCCCGGTCATCGCATCCATGAAGGACACGAATTTTGTCTTATTGGTCACAGAGCCTACTCCGTTCGGACTGCATGATTTGGAACTGGCTGTCGAAGCCGTCAAGATATTGGATATTCCGCGGGGATTGGTCATCAATCGCTCAGATATAGGTGACAGCCGTGTCACTGAATATGCGAAAAAGGAAAATCTGCCTGTTCTCATGGAAATACCTTTTGACAGGCAAATCGCCGAGATATATTCGCGGGGAGATATTCTGGTGGAAGTCATGCCTGAGTGGAAAGAAAAATTTTACAACTTATATGAAGCTATCAAGAAAATTGTGAATTAACGGGGAGCATTTGAATGAAAGAACTGATTATCATAAGCGGCAAAGGCGGAACCGGAAAGACCAGTCTGATCGCCGCGTTTGCTTCATTGGCTCAGGACAAGGTGCTTTGTGATGCAGATGTGGACGCAGCCGATCTTCACCTGATTATGAATCCCGTTATAAGGGAACATCACGATTTTCAGTCAGGCCACAAAGCAGTCATCAGACAGGAGGATTGTACCCAGTGCGGTACATGCCGGGAGATGTGCCGGTGGGAAGCCATCAGCGACGAATTTGAGATTGATCCTATTGTGTGCGAAAGCTGCGGCGTGTGTGTTTATTTCTGTCCTGAAAAAGCCATAGACTTTCCTGAAAATACCTGTGGCGAGTGGTTTGTTTCTGATACGCGCTTTGGTTCCATGGTCCATGCCAGACTTGGAGTGGCAGAAGAAAATTCCGGGAAGCTGGTAACGCTTGTTCGGCAGGAGGCCAGGAAGCTTGCCGAGAACAGGGGCCTTGATCTTATTCTCACGGATGGCCCTCCGGGAGTTGGGTGTCCGGTGATTGCCGCTCTCGGCGGGGCCAGTGCTGTTCTCATTGTCACTGAGCCTACGGTTTCCGGCAAGCACGATATGGAACGTGTGATCCAGTTGGCCGCCCATTTCAAAGTTCCGGCCATGGTCTGTGTCAACAAATCTGATCTCAATACAGATATGACTCAGGAAATTGAGAAATTTGCCCAGGAAAAAAACCTGACTTTGTTGGGACGTGTCCCTTTTGATCCGATTTTCACCAAATCCATGGTTCTCGGACAGACTGTGTTTGAATATAATACAGATTCAGAAGCGGGAGAGGCCGTGAAAGAAATTTGGAGAAAATTGTCGGAGAAAATAGGATTTTGAACGTATCAGCAGATGGAATTTTATATGGGAATCCCACTCCCGGAATACATATTGTTTCGTCACTGCCTTCCTTGTACTTAACATGGCTGATTCTAACGATTTTTGTGGTGTCTCCCAGACAATATGACAGCGGATCGGAGAATGGAACGGATGACAGAAAACCCGTTCCATCCGCTGTCATATTCCCGGCTGCGGCACCCTCTGCGGTCTGAAAATCCGGAAACTCCGGAATCCCGCATTCATGGGACAAAAACTTGTCTGAAAATCATTGGCTTCCTGGAAACCGAGAAAATTTCAGCCATATTTACTGAGAAGAGAGGGAAAGGCTTTTTTTCGACGGGACCAACGGTCAGGGCCGTCATCTGCCAATCCAAAACGCAGATTGAGCGTTAAAATCGAAAGCATATTCACAGTCCTCATAAACATCCAACATCAAACATCCAACATCCAACATCCAACATC
>JAOZLU010000264.1 GCA_029934695.1 Desulfobacterales bacterium
CGGCCAAACTGGCTGATGATGTATTGCAGTTTTTGGCGGGGGATGTCGTTCATTGATTTTTTCCTTTCATCTTATCGCTAATCTGTTCAGTTATCAATTATTCGTCAATGCTTCAAGTTTATGAAGCCATTCCGGAAATGTGAACATTTGACAAAAGCCTCCTCGGTCTGACCCTCGGCAATGATATGCAAGCGGATCATTTAAGGCCTCCCCCCGATGACATTCTTTTCCCAGAGTTCGGCCAGCGAATATTCGTCAAGCCAGTCCTCCAGTTCAGCAGGATCAAGCCGCCTGAACACCGATTCCCTGCCGGGCCGATCCGCCACAATGATATCCTCCGGGCCGAAAAGATCAATGAACGTCACGGACTGGGTCGCCAATATGATCTGGGTATGAACAGAGACGCTTTTTATCAGCCCGGCAACAATTGTCATGGCATAAGGATGCAACCCGAGTTCAGGCTCATCCAATATCATTACCGAAGGCAGGCCCGGTTCCGGCTGCAGCAGGAGAGCTATCAGGGCCATGATCCGCAATGTCCCGTCAGATGCCTGATGCGGGCCGAAAAGGAGATCAGAATTTTGCTCCTTCCATTGAAGCATCACATAGCCGTTGTCCGGTTCCAGGAAAAAGTCATCAAAAAAAGGTGCGATCTCCCGGATTGTCCCGACAATCCTGCGGTAATATTTCGGTTCGGAACAGCCAAGCCTTCTGAGGAAAGGGGCCAGATTTGCGCCGTCCGTCTTCAATTCCCGCGCGTCCTCAACACGCCATCGCTGCCGGATCCGGGCAGTATCCCCGGTATGGTGAAACTGGTATGCCCTGCAACGGTTCAAGAGGTGTCGGAGATTCACGGCAGCCTCTGATTCTTTCAGGAGCAGACCTGATTCCCGATGACCCGGGCCCGGGGATATCCATGAAGCCTCATTTGCAGAGTCCCGCCCGGAGAACCGATATTTCTCATCCGCAAAAATCAGCGTATCCGGGCCTGCGTGAGCCAATTCCATCTCATAATCATAAAGGCCCGCGTCCGTCTCAAATCTCAGCATCCCCTTCATCCGGGATGTCACATCGGCCCCTTCGTAAAGCAGATCATGTCCGCCACCATATTTTCCGACAAACAATTGCAGGTTCCCGAGTGAATCCGTCATCTGGTTCAGCATTTTGAAAAAAGAGACAAAATTCGATTTCCCCGCACCATTCGCACCGATAAGGATATTTATCGGTCCCAGGGACAGATCATTCAATGCACGAATTGATTTGAATCCCTGAATATCAAGCCTGAGCAGTTTGTTCATGTCTCATACCTCCTGGCCCCTTGGTTCTGCCCCGTCCGACAATGCACCTCAAACCCTTCACACGGCCAAACTGGCTGATGATGTATTGCAGTTTTTGGCGGGGGATGTCGTTCATTGATTTTTCCTTTCATTTCTCCTCATTATCAGCTTCTCCTCGGCGATGAATTGCCGGACTATTCTCTCTTGTCCCTACGGGACCAAAAACGGTTGGGTCAGCCCCGGCAATGAATTCTTGGGCTGTTTTCAGTTGCCCCTGCGGGACAGGACGTTTGGGGTTCAATCCGTTTTGATATCCTCTGCCTGAAAATTACTTATAAAAATTGCTTAGGCGGTTCTCAGTCATCAGGGGGCCACCAGCCGACGCTGACCCACAATCTCCGGGCCACCGTGATTTCGGGATTGTTCATCCTGAGAGCGTCTGCTGTCGCACGTCCGCAGGCTGTCCTTCCGACGATCTCCGTGCCGTCCCCGGACCATTGAAAATGCTCATTCCATTTCTGGCAGCGGGGGTTGAACAGCCGCACCCTCTCACCGGTTTCAGGATCACGGGCATGAGTCTGCGTTCCCTTGAACTCGTTGCAGCGGCGGCATGCAAGACACAGATTCTCCTCAGTGTCAGTTCCCCCTGCCGCGGAAGGGACAATGTGGTCAATCGTCATCGGCATACCCATCAGCTCCTCTGTCCGCAGGCAGTAGCCGCAGCGATATCTTCCCTGCCGGGCAATCTGTTCCCTCAGCAAAGCCGGGAGGTAAGATTTCGTCATTTTCCGCAGCTCCGCCGACGCAGCTCCGCCAGTGTGGGAAGACGCTCACCCCGGAAACGCAGCAGCACGGCCGCACGAGCCTTGCGGAGCATGATCCGGTCCGCGGCCTGCTGAAGTGATGCCAGATGTTCTTTTTCCGGACCGGTCAGGATGCCGAGCTGATTCCGGTGCAGAAACGATTCCATCATCTCCTGCTGTTCCCGGGGCACTGTCTCCGAAAGCACCTCCCCGAGTTCGTGGGTATCCCTGTTTTCCAGGTCGGTCAGATATCTGATCATATCTGCCGGCAGGCCCTCCAGAGAGGGCAGAGATGTGTGAAGTGCTGTCAGCAGAATCTTTTCCACAGGTTTTCTCGATGCCTGGGCCAGCCGGTGAACATGGTTGTACAGATTGTCCGGGATCGCCAGTGTTATCTGGTGCATAGCCAATTTTCCTCCTTAATTGCCGGGCTGTCCGTTCCCCGGGTGAAAGCGGATGTTCCGATTTCCGCTCGTAAGGGATTTTATGTTTCATCGCTTCCGCAAACCAGGGAAAATCCTCAGATTTCTCAGAGGAGTGCGGAAATGAAGCCCCTAGGCGGAATTTTCGCGCCTTGCAGACAGCGAAAACTCCGCCGGGAGGCTCCGTTTCCGCACTCCCTGCCGCTCTTTTATGGTTGGGACAATGCATTTTTTCTGAATCCCTTGCCAGCTATCCTTGCAGTTTTATACAGGACAGGCTATCCAGAGCGGTATCCTAAAATGTTTATATTCCCGCAAATTGTCTGTGTTCTGCCGGCATATAAGTCCCACGGTAATATCATCACCGCTGCCGGCCTGAGTTGCCTCATTCAGCCAGTTCCCCAAATTTTTTCTGATGAAATCCGGCCCTTCTGATTCAATGATATGCCAAATATCCGAACCGACTCTCATAAAACTTTCATCATCTCTGAACGAATTGGCGTAACCGTCGGTTGCCAGCAGGATCAGCTTTGGCGGTGAATCCGCAATCATTTGGAAACGAAAACGGAAATCCCGCCATGCCTCTTTTGTGCAGAGCGATGTTGTCTCGTTGGCAAAAAGGCGGTCATCTTTTGGCACGGGTCTTTCCACCTCGTCATTTTCCCAGACCGTCAGGATATCCCCGTCACCAAGCTGAAAGCAGATAATGAAAGATTCGGTCACCAAAACCGTCAGGAGCGTCGCACCGTAAGCAATGAACGGGTTGTCAACGCACTCAAGGTCTTTGCAGCCCCGGATGTCTGCCCTGACTCTTTGTTTCCACCTTTTTACGATTTCCTTGGGTATCTGTTCCTCGGCAATGCGCTTGACACCTGTGAAATTATCACCCGGCTGACATCTGACAAACTCTTTTATGGTTTCCAATGCTGTTTCAACAGCAAATTTGGACCCTCTGTCACTCCGAAAACTTTTCCGGCTGCCATGACCGTCGGAAACAGCCATGATGATCGGCAGACCCGAATCCGGATCAGGATGCCGTATGACGGCATCCTGGTTGGGCAGGCCATTGCGGATATGGGATGCGCCGCGTACACTGTCGCTGATAACATGCCATTTCATTTTTGCTACCATACGTCTCCTGATGAAATACTGTCATCATCAGGAAGGCTCGGAATCGGAACATTCAGCCCCGGGGAGTTTCCGTCGTCTGCCTGACTCGCAGGTGATGACGCTGATTTCAGAACAGCGGTTGAAACCCATCTGATATGATTGACCAGCTGCTCCGCGTTATTTGCCTGCAAAGGCTTTAATTCGGAATGACCGATGAACTTCTGCAAAACCTCATGATCTGCATCTTCACCAATGGCAATGGCAACGCGGACCGCTTTTTTGCCCCAGGGCAGGTCCATCAATGCGCTGAGTCCTTCCCCGAAATTGTCGGTGGGCTGTCCGTCGGAAATCAGCACCAGGACAGGGGGCAGGGCGCGGTCTGTCATCGGCGGGATTTTCAACTGCTCGGCAACCATGGTCAGTGCCTTGCCCATGTCGGTCAGACCGTCGGCTTCCAGGTCTGTCCAGGTAAAATCATCCACCGGCGTGGCCTGTGAAATATGCCATTGTGCGCCGCTGGAAAATTTGACGGCACGGACAAGTATGTCGGCATTCGGATTCTCATCCGCAATATTTTTCATGTGCGGAATCGCTTCATGAATGGCGGTGTTCAATGCCTGAATCTTACCCTCAATACTCATTGAACCGGAACAGTCTGTCAGCCAGATAAAATGGAGCGGACGGGTTGCCAGCTCACCACCCGGACGTTGGGGCATGGTAATTTCTCCTTATCTTTTGGATATGTTTGAAAAATTATATGATTATAACCTGAAATTGTCTTTTTTGTAAAGGGAAAATTGACATCCTTCATAAAAGCTGGAAAATTGTGGTAAAATTATGGACAAAAAAAGAAACTCAGCTTTTTCTCTCCACGTCAGATTCAAAAGATTTCAGCAATTCCATGACAATCGCCGGCTCTCTCAGACGCGGGCGGAATCTGTTCTTCAGGCATTCTCGAAACCCGTCATTTTTGTGTCGAAAATCCGGGAAGCGCATTGGTCTGCCTTGTAAACCTATCGTGCCAAGTGTATCTTACAGGAGCGGGAAAGAGGAATTCTTATAATTTCCCGAAGATCACCGTCATTCAAATTACTGATTATAAGGGATTCAGGGGAGGCTCCCGCACTGCCCTCAGACAGATCCGGCCGAACCGTGCAGGTCTGAGCTTTGTGCCCCGGGTTCAAGCTTTGCGGCCTTTGTGCCCCCTTTGTGTCCTCTGTGATTAAAAAGGTGCGACGCAGGGCTGATTTCAGGCCTCCCCTGAAAGCGTTATAATCAGTCAAATTAAAAACAATGCTGGCACCCGATTCGGATCTGAGTGCGATCTTGGAAATTTTCAGTGCCGGCAGATTCAGAATTGAAAAAAGTCACTTCTTAATTTTGCCCAGAATGACATGCCAGCATTTTTATTTAATTCTGTCTATATCTGAAAAAATGTAAACTGCTTTTCGACTTTTTGAGAAAATTCCCTAATTCTTTATAGAAAAATCATATAGTTCAAAATGCTAAATGATAGCTGAAAAAAAATAATTGAAATTTATAAAATGTTCTGATATATGTTGCAGGTTACGATTAATGGGTAAAATTCGGGAAATGGCTCTGCTTGCCATTCATTTCGGGCAGAGTACATGCATCAAGCTAAGGACTGACCTGATTTCCGAGGCCCTTATCCGGCAATCTTCGGCTGTTATAGTGGCTAATAAAAAGGTTATGATCTTAGCTTGATGCATATAGGTGATGAAAATGTTGCCGATGTCCCAAAAAATTGATCCCGGGTTTATTCCCCTGTATTTTTTAACTGACTGTTTTTTTAAGATAAAAAAATGGAGTGGGACAAAAATGGGATCACAATCGGCAACTCTGTCTGTGACATTTTCATCAGCCCACATAGGGAGTATGTACCCGGCCCATATTTTTCATGCCAATTAAGTGCTGAAATTTCCCAAAATAATAAAAACAGCAAATTACGGAAAACAACTTCCGTAATCAACTGAGTGTGTCTGATTTGAATTCAGCCCTTAAATTTGCTTATGCTGTGAAGATTTGAGAAAGGAAAAGAATGTATGTCCAAATCAATCGGGATTGATCTGGGAACAACAAACTCTGTGGGGGCAATAAAAAAAGTTCATACAGAAGTTTTGAAAAATGCCGAGGGGGACCTTATCACCCCTTCATGCGTCACTTTTAAAAAGAAGAAACTCCCTTTTTCCAAGCCGGAGTTCGTAGTGGGCAAACATGCCGTGGAGTGGATGAAGCAGGACCCGAAAAATACCATCATGTCCGTCAAACGGCTGATGGGAAGGAATTTTCAGGACAAAGAGATTCAGGAAATTAAGGGGACCCGCAGGCTGAACTATGAAATCGCCCGTCATTCAAAGGGAACAGAAAACAGCCTGGGGATTATTCTGGGGGGGAAAGAATTCACCCCGGAAGAAATTTCCTCCAAGATATTGGGAAAAATCCGCAAAGATTCGGAAGCTGTTTTAAAAGATGAAGTGGAGTACGCGGTGATCACAGTTCCCGCCTATTTCAACGACAAACAGAAACATGCCACAAGAACTGCGGCAGCCTTGGCAGGATTAAAGGTTCGCAGGCTGCTTCCCGAACCGACCGCGGCAGCCATTTCCTTTGGGGTGGATGCTGTCAGAGGCGATGAGGCCCAGACCGTTTTTATCTTTGATTTCGGCGGCGGCACCTTTGACCTGTCCGTGCTGACAATCAGCGGGGGGCAGTTCCTCGAAGTGGGCAAAGGCGGGGACATGTGGCTTGGCGGCGAGGATATTGACCGAATGCTCGCTGAATATGTTCTGGGAGAAACAGCGAAAGAATATAATATAGAGAATATAACGGAATTCATCGAAAATCAGGATGGGAAACGTAAAAACCGCTTTATCGGAGAGCTGAAAGATAAGGTTGAACAGGCCAAAATCCGCCTGAGTACCGAGCATGAGGCGTATATCGAGATACTGGGGGTTTTGAAAGACAGTGACAAGGACACTGTTGATGTTGATGTGGAAGTTACCCGGGAACAGTTCGATGAAATTATTGCTCCCACTGTGGAGAAGACCGTTGCACTGACTCAGAAGATGCTTGAAAGCATTCATTTCACACCTGATCTCATTGACAAAATACTCCTGGTGGGAGGAAGTTCACGGATTCCCAGCGTGATTGCGGCATTGAAAAAAGAATTCGGGGATGAAAAAGTGATGGTCCATGAAAGGCCCATGCTCGCCATTGCAGAAGGGGCCGCCATCCTGAGTCATCGCCTGTCAGATACCTATGAGTGCCCCAAATGCGGGAATGATGCGGCCCAGTCAGACACTGTCTGCAATAACTGCCGGTTTGATCTGGAAGCCTATACCATTGAGCAAGGGGTTCTGGATATTGTTCACTCTGCTGCACACGATTATTATATTCGCCTGGGAAATGACGAAATGCATCTGCTCGTGGAAAAGAACACGCCGTTGCCCTGTGAGGCGAGCGAGGTGTTCAAACTGGTCCATTCGGAACAGAAACTGGTCCATTTGAAATTTTACAATATCGTCAATGAGCAGGAAGAGTCCATCGGCGACCTTTGGCTGGGTATTGAGGCGAATGAAAAAATTAAAAAGGAAGACAGGGAAAACGAGCCTCTGCGTATGGAAATCACGCTTAGAATTGATGAAAGCAATCTTATTGAAGTAAGTGCTGCCCTGAAAGAGCATCCGGATATCCAAATATCAAAGACCCTGTCCCGGGGCAAGGCCGATGAGAAGCTTTTCCTGTCACTGGAGGAGACCATCGTCGAGGCCAACCGCAAAAAATATAAAGAGTATATCATGCTTGACCTTACCTGTCGCTCCCTGTCTGCCATAAAAGATATCAACAAAGTGGTTTCTGAGGAAACCGGGGAAGTGGACGAAAAAGTCTATGAGAAGGCATCACTCAAGACTGATAAGGCCCGGAAAATGGCGTCAGAAGGCCGCAGCGGCAGATCTACCATATACTATGCCCAGGCCGCACTTGAGGATTTCGGTCCGGCCATTCCTCCGAAAAACAAGGCAGCCATAAGAAAGAACATGAAGCGGCTGGAAGACATGGACGAGAATGGCTCTTATGATGAGAATGTTGAAGCCATTGAAGACTTGAATGACATGCTTAACAGGAAACTTGGCGTTGTGAACGTATTGATGGAAATTCAGAAGGCCGGAGATTTCTGCATGGAAAACAATCCGTCAAAGGCCCCAAAGTTTTATCAGACGGTTGAAAATATATTAAAAGCGTATAAAAAAGACGATTCGGATAAGGCGGCTTCCCTGATAAAAGAGATCATGCCCGAAGCTTATGGGGTTGTGAAAGAGTATGAAGCCAGAAGCACTATGATTTATAAGGATATTACAAAATAGTCAGGCCAGCGGCCAGAGACCCGTTGCAAAGGCTTCTCTGGCCCTGCCAACAAATGTACCCATGACAACTGACCAATCATGCCCGATATGCGGCCTGGAGAAGATTTCTTCGGACAAGACCCAATGCCCCCAGTGCGATGCGGATCTGGCCTGTTTCAAAGTGCTGGACGCCATTCCCGACGAACTGGCCACAGCGGAGAAGCATTCGAAAACAGGGATTATCCCTTTCGTCGCCATTATTCTCGTCATTGCCCTGATAATCGTGATGGCCGTATTTCAGTTCTATCGCTTCAAGCGGGTTGAACGCCTGCTGGCAGATCATAAAAGCTCCATTGCCAATATGGATGAAAAATTGGAAAATCTTCGGGTTGTGAGTCCCGAGTCAGAGGTTAGAGGAGAGAGGTCAGAGATCAGAGAGGAGAAAGACGAGAGCGGCGGACAACCGGGAGCCGATGGCCAAGAACTGTCTGAAGGCGACCCGGAAGCCGTTGAGTTGGATTTCCGGACTTACATCGCCAATGAGAAAGACACGTTGTGGGATATTGCAGAGGCGCATTATGGTTCAGGATATTATTACCCAATCCTGCTTGAGCATAATCCGCATATCGGAATTTATTCTGTCGGAAAGGGGGTTCTGTTAAAAATCCTCAAAAACACCCGCCTTGTAAAGGATATCTACAAAAAGATCATTATAAAAGAAGGGAATAGTATATATTGGAACTATACAGTAGTTGAAGGCGATACAATACGATCTGTTATCACGAAATTCTACAATATAGATGTGGAAAAACAAATCGCTGTTTTCAATCCCGATACCCAGTTGGAGCCGGGAAAAAAGATCAAAATATTACTGAAGTGAAAACTTGATGTTTGATGTTTGATGTTTGATGTTTGATG
>JAOZLU010000265.1 GCA_029934695.1 Desulfobacterales bacterium
TCACTTTTCTGTTGTCACCAATTCGGCGGTATGCAATATGCCGGGTTTGGGCTTGATTCCCAAGGCTCTCATAGTCGTCACATTAATCATAGGTTTTCCCTTATAATTTCGGGTGATGGGGATCTGAGAGACCGGGGTTCCCTGCATGGCTTTCATCAGCATTTTTGCGGATGTTCCTCCCTGCTCCTGACCGGTCACTGCTATCGAACAGAAGATTCCATATTTTATGTCTTTTGAAATATCCGTGATGCTGGGTTTGTTAAATATATCAGCCAAAACCGGTATAATATCCTTCTTCGTCATCGGCTTACCATCTTCACCGGGAAGTCCCTCCAGATTTGCCATAAACAATGCATCACACTGTTTTCTGAGTTCTTTTGTTTCCGCTGTCGCCTCATTCATGGTTTTCGGCAGTTTAAAGGCAACGAATTTTATCGGATACTTATCTGCTTTGCCTTGAATATGTTCTGAAATTCCCCTTGTTGTGGAACTGTCCCGTGCAATGAATCCGATGCGTTCTGCTGACGGGACAAGTTGCTTCAGAAAAGCAACAGATTCAGCAATATGCGGACGTTCCAGAATCCCTGACACATTTGAAGCAGGATATCCGTATTTTTCAGGTTCGGCATTGACCCCGCAGAACATTATCGGGATTTTCACCTTGTCTTTCAGATACGGAACGACAAACATGGATTGGGCATTATCATCCACTGTGATAACGCCGGCAGGCTGAAACTCCTGATACAGTGCATAAGCCTCTTCCGCTTTTTTCTGGCCGCCTGCGAAATTCGTTTTCGTATCCATATAAGAATATCTGATATCACAACTGCTTTCCAATACGGAATCTATCCCGTCTTTGATATCTTTGCACCATACAAAATTTTCCTCATAGCTCATCACCACCAGCACCTTGAATTTGTCAGCAGCCTGACTTGTCTGGGGGAACAGTCCGCAGACACAAAAAACAGCCAACGCAGCAAAACAATACAATTTTTCTCTCAGCATGATAATCTCCTTTTCTGATTTAATTGAAAGTGAAAAGTGAAAAGTTGAACCTTCAACCTTCCACTTTCCACTTTGTAAAAATGAACGACAACGGCTTCCTGTCTGTTATGTGACCCTGATCTTATAGACTTCGTTGGAATCCGGATCAATGACATGAACAGCGCATGCAATACACGGATCAAAGGAATGAACCGTCCTCAGAACTTCCAGAGGGCGTTTGGGGTCTGCAATCGGCGTTCCTATGAGAGCTTCCTCCACAGGACCGGGCTTGCCTTTCCCGCATTTCGGACCCAGGTTCCAAGTTGAGGGCACAACATACTGGTAGTTCTTGATCTTCTTGTTCTCAATCTCAATCCAGTGGCCCAGGGCACCTCTCGGAACATCGTTCAGCCCATAACCCATGGCCTTGTCAGGCATTTTCCAGGACTGACAGGTTTTGGTATCTCCCTTCTTGATATTCCCGACGAGCTGATTGATCCACCCTTCCATGGCATTGCCGACAACAAGAGTTTCAATTGCCCTGGCTGCTGTCCTGCCCAAGGTCGAAAACAGTGCGTCAGCCGGAATATCCAGCGTTTTCAGCACATTGTCAACCGTCTCCTTTATCTCTTTCTTCCCCTTCGCGTAGGCAATCAGCGTTCTTGCCAGAGGACCGACTTCACAGGCTTCTTCCTCATAACGGGGGGCCTTGATCCAGGAATACCTGCCCTTTTCAGGGCTGTAATCCCCGTGCTGCGGCTTTGTCTCACCTTTGGAGGGGTGTTTTGCAGTGCCGTCTTCATACCATGCACGGGTGACATCTTCGGCGACTTTTTCCTGATTTGGCATCTTGATGCCTTTAAGATTTCGCTTCATGATGACACCGCCAGGCATGAAATTGCTGTCAGGCTCCTTTTCGGTCTCAGGGAAATCTCCCCAGGCAAGGAAATTGTCTGTGCCGCCGATTCCGCCCCAGTCTTTGTAAAAGGAGGCGACTGCCAGGATATCCGGAATATAGACATTTCGGACAAAGTCCTGGGTAACCTTCCAGATATGCTGAAATTCAGCAATGCGATCCGGCGTAAGAATGTCTCTTACGGACGTGATGCCCCCCACGACAAGGGATTGCAGGTGCGGGTTCTTCCCGCCGAAGATGGCATGCATCCTGGCCGCCTTGGCCTGGAGGCGGAGCGCTTCGATATAATGGGACGCAGCCATCAGATTTGCCTCGGGAGGCAGCTTATACGCGGGATGCCCCCAATAGGCGTTGTTGATAGGCCCGAGCTGGCCGCTGTCAACAAAGGTTTTCAGGCGTTGCTGAACCTGCTTGTAATAGGATGCGCCCCCCAAAGGTGCATTGCTCACAGTGTCTGCAAGTGCGGCGGTTTTAACCGGATCAGCTTTTGTCACGGCACTGACAATGTCCACCCAGTCCAGGGCATGCAGATGATAAAAATGAACAATATGGTCATGCTGGTACTGGGCGGCATGAAGCAGATTCCTCAGAATCCGCGCATTATCAGGTATCTTGACGCCCACAGCAGCTTCCACTGCCCTTATTGAAGACAGATAATGCACATAAGTGCAGACACCGCAGGAGCGCTGAGTGAAAAGCGGAGCATCCCGGGGGTCCCGTCCCTGAAGAATCATTTCAATCCCCCTGAACATCTGCCCCGAACTCCAGGCGTTTTTGACTTTGCCACCCTCAACCTCCACCTCAATCCTAAGATGGCCCTCTATTCTGGTAACCGGATCTATCGTTATCTTCTTTCCCATATTCTATCTCCTTTGGATGCTGGATGTTGGATGTTAGATGCTGGATGTTAGATGTTGGATGATAGACAAACATCAAACATCGAACATCAAATATCAAACATCAAATATCAAACATCAAACATCAAGTTTCAAGTTTACATTTCTTCAAAAAACGGGGTCATCTTGTCCCAAAAATCAGGCTCGCTGCATCCGAGGCAGGGATGTCCGGCTTCAACAGGCCAGCTTGTGCCGTCATTGAATTTTGCAACAGGGCAGTTGTTATAGGTTTCAGGCCCTTTGCAACCCATCTTGTAAAGGCAATAGCCCTGGGCTGCTTCCTGTGAACCGAATCTTGTGACAAACTCCTCATTTTCAAAATGGGATCTTCTCGGGCACTGGTCATGGACGCTTTTGCCATAAGCAAAGTCCGGCCTGCCAAGATCGTCAATCTTAGGAAGTCTGCCAAAGAGGAGATAGTTGACCACAGTTCCGACCAGATTGACCGGATTTGGGGGGCATCCCGGTATATTCACGGTTTTCATGCCCAGTGCATCTCCGACGCCCTTGTATCCGCCGGGGTTCGGCTTTGCCGCCTGTATGCCTCCATAGCTTGAACAGGTGCCGAGGCATATTACCGCTGCAGCCTTGGGGCAGACATCTTTTGCAATTTCCAGAAATGTCCGGCCCCTGATTTTTCCATACGCGCCGTCATATTTGGTTGCGATTGCGCCTTCGACAACGCAGATGAATTTCCCACTGTATTTTTTCAATGCCTCTTGAAGATTTTCCTCTGTCTGATGTCCTGCGGCAGCCATGATGGTTTCATGGTATTCCACCGAGAGAATTTCCAGAATCAGATCATCGGGGAAAGGATATGACGATCTCAGAAATGCCTCAGTACATCCTGTGCATTCTGCAAAATTAAGCCATATTACCGGCGGCCGTTGTATAGGTGCTGCAAACACCTCCGTCACTCTGGGGACATAAGATGATGAAAGCCCCATGCTGGCGGTAAGAAATGTACAATACTTCATGAAGCTTCTTCGGGAAACGCCTTTCTGCTCCAGCCTTTCATAAAATTTTTTTTCCTTTTCCATTAGCACCTCCATGATGCAGTTTAAGGGTGGATTTTTCCGATTTTCAAGTTTTTTTTGCAGCATACTGCCAAAATACAATTTTGACGCTCTGAAATAAGAACTGCTTTGTGAAAACTTGATCATCAGGTTTCTGAATTTTCTGTTCAGATAAGGATAATCAAAAATTGTATTATATTCATTTATTGATGAAGTAAAGAAAAATTTCAGATCAGCCAGCAGATAATCTGGTGAATTTAAGAGTATCGGATGAATTTTTGCAGTGCGGCACAAGGAAGGATAAAAGGAATATTTTTATAATTATCAGGATATTACAATGTCTTTAAACCAGAATTGGAGATTCTTCAGATAAGAAGTCAGATCGGAGATAATCAGCGCAATTTTTTTTTCATCTGTTTAAATCTGCGGTTCAGAACCTTGATGAATTTGCCGGTCTGAATCACAGAATACAGCCGATTCCACAAATTCAGCAGTCAGCGCAGTTTTTTTTCATCTGTTTAAATCTGCGGTTCAGAACCTTGATGAATTTGCCGGTCTGAACCACAGAATACAGCCGATTCCACAAATTCAGCAGATCGGAGACAGTCAGCGCAATTTTTTTCATCTGTTTAAAACTGTGGTTCAGAACCTTGATGAATTTGCCGGTCTGAACCACAGATTACACCCTATTTCACAAATTCAGCAGATCGGAGACAGTCAGCGGTTCAGAACCCCGATGAGTTTGATGGCGCGGCCTGGGCCTTGTTTTTTGCGATGGCCTCTGTCAGATCGTCACGAACATCCTCCACATCACGGAACTTTGTCTCATATCGCCCCTGCCTGAGAAAATGCTGAATATTGTCATAATGTTGCTCAATCTCACGGATATCGTTTCTGAGGTCTCCTCCCAATTCGGAAAAACCTTCGGGCAATTCTTTGAGCAGCTTACGTTTTTCCGCAAGCTGAGTCTCGAATTCCTCCGGAGCGTAGTACTCGATGATATACCCCTGATCATCTTCCGAGGGTGCCGACCAGATTTCACAGGAGGTGTAAGTGCAGCGTTCATCCATTGCAGGAAGAATTTCAACCCCGAACCAGGCATTCAGCAGGGTACTTTTGCCTGCTTTTTCAAGCCCGAGGACTGCCACTTCAAAACAGTTGGCTTTCAGTTTTTCCTCCTGGCGATTGACGAGGGGACGCAACTTCTCAAGTTCCCCCCAAGCCAGACAGGATGGAAATGTTGCGGACGGGATTGCAAATCCCGTCCGGCCGCAAGATCGGAGGCCTGATTGGTTTTTGCCTCATCCCAGCAAATCTCGCTGTCGAGAAACTGAAATTTGTCAACCATCTGAACGACAAACTCATTCTGCTGGTTTGCCAATGCCCGGGGCATGTCCCGCACCGCGTTCCATTTCAGCACTCCTATGCCCTCCAAATCGTAAATACGCCCCTCAGATATCCGCAGAATCAGGCTCTGCGGCAATCTGCCCGTACTCCAACTTCACCACCCGATCCGCAACATGGAAATACCGGTCGTCATGGCTGACAGCGATCACTGTTTTCCCTTGGGCTTTGAAGGATGGGAGAAGAGTCTCATAGAAGTATTTTCGGAACTGGGGGTCCTGATCCGCGGCCCATTCGTCAAACATACAGATCGGCTTGTCCTCCATCATTGCGGCCACCATTGCAAGTCTTTTTCTCTGACCCGTTGACAGGTCCAGAGTGCTGAATCTGTCCCCGTCAAACTGAACCTTCTCCTCCAGCCGCATGAGCCTGAGCAGATCATTCACTCTGTCCGCGTCAATATCTTCCAGCCCGTAAAGCCGGTCAAACAGATGAAAATTATAGAATATGGCGGAGAACAGGGACCGGCACCGGGCGGCCCCGATATCCTCCCCGTTGAGAAACACAGCCCCGGAGCGGACAGGATACAGGCCCGTGAGCATCTTCATCAGCGTGGATTTGCCGGATCCGTTGCCGCCGACGATGAACACGATCTCCCCGGCCCGGAACGAGAGATTCAGCGGACCTACGGAGAACGGCCGGTCGCCCTCCTCCTCGTACTCAAAGGAGAGGTTCTCATATCTGATCTCTGCAAATTCGCTCAAGTCTGTCTCATCAGCCGGTTCGGCCCCCTCCTCTCCCAGATGCATGAGTTCCTCCCCCAGTTCGTGCAGCCGCTGCATGGAGATGCTTGACAGGGTAACGCGGGGAACTGTCGTCATGAATTGGATGGCCGGCAGACATACCACGACACCCACGAAGGTCATCAGGGTGCTTTCTGAAAAGAGACCCACAAAGGGGAGCACCAGGACAACAAGGAGAAACAGGGACTGCCACAGGCCGAACACGAGCGTGCAGTTGTCCGCGAACAGCCCGGCATTCCGGAGTTTCAGTTCCCGAAGCCGGGAGGCGTGACGCATGAAGCTGCTGTGAAAGAAGTCGTCGCTTTTTCCGCTGTCGAGTCTCAGCTCCTTGAAGCCCCCGGTCATGTCCGTGACCGCGGTGAGCAGTTTTTTCTCCCTGTCCCGTACCGAGTATGCGATCTGCCTGATCAGCAACTGATTCCAGACGATCAGGGACACACCCAGGGCCACGATCAGGGCTGTCAGGGAGAACGCGGAGAGTGAGAGTGTGGCCATGAAAAAGAGAAAGCCCGTGAAGGTGAAGACGGATCTGACACTGAGGGCCACAGCATGGGAGACTTCGGAAACTGATTTCATGTCATAGGTCAGGGCCGTGTGAATCCTCTCAATACCTGCCTTTTCAAAAGAATACAGATCCGTCTGCCGGACCCTGTCCATCACCTCCAGACGGATGTCGGCAATGCGCTCCTCAGTCAGTCCTGTCAGAGTGTTGACGAATCGCTGGAAGGAGACCAGATACAAGACAAGTGTTATCGTGAACATGCAGAAAAGCCTCCATTCGGAGTGTCCGTGATGAAGGCCGGAGACCGTGAACATGATCCCTATCAATATTGGAGCGGCCATGGCGGAGAGTATGCAGTTGAATATGAGACGCCTGATCTCTTTTCTGCCCGGCAAATCAGACAATTCCGCAATCCGGTCCCTTTTTCCCATCCCGGCCTTTCTTCCATGCTCGGATTCTGGTGGGAACTGTTTTGGAAAAGAATGACGGTATTCCTGTTTTTTCCCGAAAATTTCATGGACCGGATCTGTTCCGGTTCTTTTGGTGCCTTCCTCCTGTCCGCAAACATCATTCAGGGGCGCAGAGAAACCGCCATCCGTCTGTGAGACAACTCGGCCGTATTCCATCCGGATCAGATGGTCGGCGGTATGAAAATATCTGTCGTCATGACTCACCGCGATGATCATCTTGCCCCTGTCCCTCAGAGACGGCAGCAGGGTCTCGTAGAAATATTTTCTGAAATGCGGGTCCTGATCCGCGGTCCATTCGTCAAAAACATAAACTGGCTTGTCCTCCAGCAGGGACACGACCAGGGCCAGACGCTTCATCTGACCTGCGGAGAGACGGATTCTGTCAAAACATTTCTCGTCCGCGATCCAGCGTGTCTTGCGGTGCAGATCCGTCTGCCTCAGAAGTTCCTGAACGGTCTCATCATCAGGCGCGTCCGAGCCGTAAAGCGCGTCGAACAGGTGAAAGTCGCTGAAGACCGTGGAGAAGAGATGACGATACCGGGTCATGTCAGCCGGTGAACCGTCAAGGCGAATCATCCCGGAGCTTGGCTGATACAGGCCCGTCAGGATTTTCATCAGCGTGGTCTTGCCGCTGCCGTTACCGCCGGCCACTATGAGAGTTTCCCCGGTCCTGACAGCGAGACTCACAGGGCCCACTGAAAATCCGGATTCCCCGTCGCCTCCCTCGTAAACGAATCCGACGTTTTCCAATTTCAGCTCCGCAAAGTTCTTTGCCGGCACTTCCGACGGATCACGGACATGCCGGACACTCTCTCGGATGTCTCCCTCTGCACGGGCCAGCCGGCGGAGTCCGTCCATGGCCGACCTCCCATTTTCGATGTCGGGCAATGTGCCGACAATCGTCAGCACAGGCGTCCACACATATATTGCGATGATAAGTATTTCCAAAGCTGTCTCACCTGAATAAATCCGGGAAAAGAGGAAAGCCACGCTTCCCATCCCTGTGAAAAAACAGGCATTCACGAAAGTCCAGTATCCTGAGAAATAAGACTGTGTCCGGATTCTTGTCTCCCTGATCGAGCGGATGAGCGGAGTCAGACGGTTCACAAACATATCCCCGTTTTTTTCCTGGCTGATCCGGATTTCCTTGGCTCCGTACAGAATATGGTCAAACAATTCTGCCAGTTCCCCTTCCTTTTCATCCTCCTCATGCGCAAGGGAACGCATCTGCGTCTGGATAACCTCATACACAGCCACAGCGAACAGGGTGATCAGAAGACCGCCTAATCCGGCAGGAGGGGAAATATGGAACACATAAAGCCACAGGAAGAACAGCGAAATCAGGCTCTGGAAGGCATGAACCCCTTTTGCGGC
Organism: Desulfobacterales bacterium; assembly: GCA_029934695.1. Taxonomy (GTDB): domain Bacteria; phylum Desulfobacterota; class Desulfobacteria; order Desulfobacterales; family 4be13; genus JAOZLU01. Next base: position 8,306 of record JAOZLU010000265.1, read on the forward strand.
CGCGTCGGTGACGGTCTGGGCATTCAGCATTCTCATGCGGATTTCGGATGTGTCTCGTTTCTCGATCTCCGGGAGTTCAGCATGCCGGATATCGTCGGCAACCGCGACATACAGCTTCTCCAGAACGCCTTCCGTGAGTGCGGCAGTCTGTGTCTGGGAGATGCGCTTGGAAAGGATGAACACGGCCGCGGCTGCGGGAAGGAGAATGGCGTACAGCAGATAATTCCTTCCAGCGGCCACATCCTGTGCGCCGTTGATTGTGAGCAGGACCGAGGCCACTTCGCTCATGCCTGCGATCACGGACATGATCAGAATATACTGTGTCTTTTCCGGTGCTTCCTTAAACAAAAATCTGAAAAGTTCCATAATGTGTGTCCGGCAATCAGACCTCCGAGATTTCTGAAACCTCGGAGGTTTTGTTACTTGTTACGAGGCTCCGCCTCGTAACACATAATGGCAGGCTCTGCCTGATATAACGAGCGGAGATATTCAATAAAATGTGAGTTACGAGTCTGTCATCCTGTTTTTACCCAATGCAAATCAGGCTTTTTTCAGAAGATGCGTGT
>JAOZLU010000882.1 GCA_029934695.1 Desulfobacterales bacterium
CCGACCGATTACCGACTGATGACCTAATATGACCGACTATGACCGACCGATGACGCGTAATTTTTTTCCAATGAAAAGACAAAAACAGGCCCACCCCATACCAAACTCAACGGATATTGATCGTATTCGAAGCGCAATTGAACCAAAGACAAGAGACTTGCTGTTGTTCGACCTGGCTGTTGAAACCGGGGCGACAGCCAATAAACTTTTGTTGTTGAGGGTTAAAGACTTGGCCGGATTGAATGTTGGCGAAGAGATTCCCCCTTTAAATGGTAAACATGGCCCCAATGAACCTGTAACAATGGGGCCGAGGACATATAAATCATTTCAGCATTATATTCTGGAAATCCGTCCGAGTTCGGATGACCCACTTTTTAAATCAAGGAAAGGAAACAACACACTTTCTCTTCCCAGTGCATCACGTCTGGTCAGCAGTTGGTTTGATCAAGCCGGGCTGAAGGGGATGAGTGGATTTCTGAGCCTTAGGAAAACATGGGAAATGCAGCACCGAAAGTCGAAGGAAGAAAAAAAGGAAAAATTTTCTTCACTGGTATCTGTAGCCTCCTATCCGGTGAATCCCATTCAAACGCCAACCACTCAGGAACTGGTATATAAAGAATTGGAGTGCGCCATTGTCACGGCCCGCATTAAACCGGGGGAGAGGCTTGTTGCCGAAAAGTTGGCCAGGCAGATGGGGACAAGTACGATACCAATCCGTGAGGCCATTGCCCGATTGGAGGCGCGAAATTTTTTAACCGTTCAACCTAAGAAGGGTGTCACGGTCAATGAGCTTTCCGAGAAGAGCCTTAAAGAAATTCTTGAAATACGGCTGCTGCTTGAATTGCCCGCCGCACAGAGGGCTGCCATCGTTGCCACGAAAGACACTGTTGAAACAATCAAACTGTTAAACAGCCAGTATATTTCCGCCCAACAAAAAAATGATGCGGACAGAGCATTGTCCGTAAATCGGGAATTCCATTTTACGATTTACAGTCAGGCGAATATGCCCATACTGCTTTCAATGATTCAAAACCTCTGGGATCAGGTCAGCCCTTACTATCATCTGATGTTTCGCCAAACGCTTTTTTATGACCCTCATACCGGCCGCGCTTACCATGAAAAGATCATCAAAGGAATGGCGGCAAACGATCCCCGTGAAGTCAGCAGGTGGCTTGAAATTGATTTGTCTGAATCTGCAGCTTTTGTGACAGATGTAATGCGAACAATGCAGACGGAAGCAGAGGAACGCTGATATGCGAAGCAGCTTGAAGCCTCGGCATCAATGCCGAGGATACAATTGAACAATGGCACAGCTGCCTTCAGGCTGCTTCTGCTGTCAGCCTCGGCATTGATGCCGAGGCGATGAGCATCGCCGGGGGATCAATCCCCCGGCTGAAAGCGAAAGCAGCCTGAAGGCAGCTTTAATATCGAGAAAGGAGAAAAATTATGGCATTATGGCGTCTTTATTACCATCTGGTATGGGCAACTAAAAAACGCACTCCGCTGATTACAGAGGATATTGAATCAGACCTTCATGGCTATATTATCGGTAAGGCGGATTCTCTCAGGTGTGTCACCCACGCTGTCGGAGGGATTGAGGATCATCTGCATCTGCTGGTTTCCATCCCGCCAAAGCTGTCGCTTTCGGACTTTGTAAACCAGATAAAAGGGAGCAGTTCGCATTATGTGAATCACAACTTTGAGAATTACCGGAAAAAATTCTCATGGCAGAGAGGGTATGGCGTGTTTTCATTAGGGAGAAAACAGTTGCCTGAAGCTGAGGATTACGTTGTCAGTCAGAAACAGCACCATTCTGAAGGAAATCTTATTCCGTGGCTGGAAAAAATTGAAGAGGAAGATGACGGGCCTCCTAAAAAATCAGAAAAGTCGGAGGTGGCCGAGGAGGTGATTTCCTGGCCTATGAACGACTGCTTTCAGCCTCGGCATTGATGCTGAGGCTGACTTGATAAAGGAGAAAAAATTATGGCATCTTTATTACCATCTGGGAGGTGAAAACCAATACAGACATCATAGCGAGGGAATATGAGATTCAGACCCGAACATTATCTTGAGGTTGCTCAGGAACAGATCGGTTCCGCAAGAGTGCTTCGCAACAGGCGGAGATATCCTGCTACAATTTATTTTGCCGGTGTCTCAGTGGAATGTCTGTTGCTCGCATACAGGACAAGAGAGAAACCGGAATCGTGGAATTCATTCGTCCGAAAGATCGGAGAAGACTGCCTGTCTTTCTGGCGG
>JAOZLU010000266.1 GCA_029934695.1 Desulfobacterales bacterium
CGATTTTTATTGTGCCGTCGTTGCCCCGGTCTGATGTGGCTGTCACGTTGCTGTCCGATGATTTCACGAAATTCTTCGTGCGGATGAATATCGCTCCGCCGTCGCCTTCGTCGGCATTGGCGGTGATGTCGCCGTGATTCATGATGACGAACTTTGACTGAGCCTCCACGTCGCCGCCTTTGCCAGCTCCCTGTTTCACGGAGCTGGTGATGTTTCCGTCAAGCAGGTATATCCGGTTTTCCGCATTCACCAGAACCCTTCCGCCGCCAGCATCATTGGCCTCGGTGGTCAGATTGCTACCACCTTTCAGAGTGACCGAATCCCCGGCATTCACCGTGATTGTCCCGGCAGATCCGCCGAACTTCTCGGAGCTGCTCTCAGATCGGATGAAAGCCTCAGTGTTCATCTCCAGATTCCGGGTAGTCAGCGTGATGTTTCCGGCATTGCCGTGTCCTGCTGTGGATGTGCTGATCCTGCTTTCGCTGCCCGTCATCCTGACCGTGTCAGCGGTGATGGTGATGTCATTGCCGTCTCCTCTGACAAAATCCAGCCACTTTCCATCCGCATACAGAAAGTTTGCCGGATCCGGATTGCCGTCCCCGTCCAGGTCAACCACATAAGCCACATCCCCGGTCCGGGCGGAAAGCGCATCCCGCTCCGCCATGTTCCCGACAACGTGCTCGTTCCCCAGAGTGACCCACTCTCTTCCCGAATAGACAAAGACTTGGGGAGTTCCGCCCTTGCCCCTTCCATAAGTCTCTGAGCGGATGTATGCGCCATCGGCAAAAGAGATGTTCCCGGCTTTGATCAGAAGATTTCCCGCAGCCCCGGCTCCTTCCTCCTTGTAATGTGTTGACAGCCTGATATTGCTGGCTTCACCGTCACTGGCTTCCCCAGCAAATCCCCCGGAATGGCCCGGATTTGCCAATCCGGGCCGAGCTTCAGAGGGCGGGCCGAGCTTCAGAGGGCGGCGGCTCCCTTTTCTGCTCCCGGGGGATTGTCAAACCCCCCGGAATGGCCTGGATTTGCCAATTCTTTATATTTCAGGTGATAAACGTCATAAGCGCAACGAAACCCGCAAAACAGTTGCACAAGGTGGGTTACACTTCGTTGCACCACCCTACTTTTCCGGCGCAAATCCGTCTTCTCCGTTTTCGTCCAAGTGATAGCCTGAAGAATTGTAGAATTGAACTACTCGTAAAAACTCGCTCAGGCTGATTTGCCAATCTTGGGGATTATAATCCGAATCATGGGGCGTACAGGCATAATCACCTATGAAGTCTCCGGAGCCAAAGAGGTCTCCGGGTTCAACAATACTGACATTAAACTTCTGAAGGTCATCCCCATCTTCAAGATAAGTATAAGAACTGATGGGATCAGATGAATAAATTTCAACAAAACCAAATGGATACCAGACAGCATAACTACCTTGAAGGTCATACCCGTCTTCGATATCAGCATCGCCGCATTTGTAATGTCCATTATTGTAAAGCTGGATCACGCGGAGAAGCTCCGAAAGGCTGATTTCATAGTCCCGTGGATTATAATCCGCATTGTGGCATTTACTCAGGTCTCCCACCGTGACGGTGATGAAGGCTTTTCCCATCTTGGAACCATCTGTGACGCGATACATAAAATGATCCGTGCCGACAAAGTTCCTCTCCGGGACGTAAGTGACAGTGACGCCATCCGTGCTGGCCGAACCGTAGGCAGGTTCGGCGACATCCGTCACCGTCAGCGGCTCGCCTTCGGGATCGCTGTCATTGGACAGAACCTCAATGGAGACACGCGTATTTGCCCGGATCAGAACCTCGTCGTCTCCAACCACCGGAAGGTTGTCTGCCTGCGTCATCACAGTGACAGAAGCCTCGGATGTCTGCTCTCCGTCGCTGATGGTGTAGGTGAATCGGTCCGTACCGACAAACCCTTCATTTGGCGTATAGGTGAGAAACAACGGTGTCTGAGCGAGACCCATCAAAATACTGATCTCCTCATTCGTTGTAACGACACCGTTTTCAGGTATGGAAACGGAAACAACGCTCAGTTTATCGCCATTGGCATCTCTGTCGTTATCCAGCACATTGATGGTGACAGGCTTCTCAATTGTGAACGCGATGTCATCCACAGCCACCGGCGGATAATCATTGCCATCATACTCAAATGCACCGATATCGCATCTGCCGCCGCGTTCCGCCCCGCGCTGGTCTGCCTCCACATTCATGCCGTCAATATCTGTGCAGTCGGTCACATCAACGGCCGGGCCATTGGCCTGAATCGCGTATGTCAGACTCGGGCCGCCATTGTCCATAAGCGGAACAAGGAGCGGGTCAGCGTCAAGCAGATCGTTGCTCTGGTAGCCGCGGCTGTCGTTGCTGTCGCCGATCAGATTGCCCCCCCGGCTTATGACATCGCCCATGATATCCACGGCCATGACATCAGCCGTGTTACCGGCAATCAGCGTATTCCTGAGTTCTGCCTCCCCGGATTCTGCGAGGAAAAGCCCTCCCCCGTTCATATCCGCTGCATTCTCAGTCACGGTACTGAAGATAAGTTTGACGACACCTTCATTGTAAAGGCCGCCGCCCAGAGTCGCAGAATTGCCGCTCAGGGTACTGTTCAGCAACGTCAGGACACCGCTGTTGCAGATTGCACCGCCGTTGGCTGCCACGTTTCCGACCAGGGTGCTGCGGCTTATCGTCAAAGTTCCTTCGTTCAGAATACCGCCGCCTTTCAGACCATAAGAGACAGGTCTCCAATCAATTTCATCATATATCCAGTCTGTAAACAGGGACAGACGGGTATAAAGACCGTAATACCCGGCACGAGCGCATCCTTTTCCCCAACTGACAATCCCGGCCTGCACCCAATTTTGCCTTTTGATCTGCGTGTCCAACTCCAAATCCCAGCCTCCTGCTGCCAAATCCACCATCAGAGGGCTTCCGCTGTCGCCTGTGCAGGAATCTTTTCCGCCATCTTCATAACCCGCTGCCAGCATGGTTTCAGTAATGGCGCCAGGAGATTCATTGAGCGAGGCATAAGAGATTCTCGCTGTCTCATTGGAGACAATCGGCACAGACACCTGGAAAAGGGTTTCCGGATAGTCCGGAAAAGGATTCAGCACTCCTCCGGACTCGGTTGCACCCCATCCGACAACTGTTGCAAGCGTTCCAGCGGCAGCGATGTCTGTGGGATCTCCCGGGGGAATCAGGTTTACATAAGGCCGGTCCGATGGGGCGGACAGATGCAGCAGGGCAATATCCGAATCCAGCGACTCCGAGTCATAATTCGGATGAATAATGATGGCATCCACCTCAATGCGATCCCCTTCATCTTTGGACAAGTTATGCACCCCGATAATCACATCAAAATCATTTTCAGTTCCGGATTCAACACAGTGGGCAGCAGTCAGCACCCATTCAGGATGGATCAGCGAACCTCCGCAGAACTGCCCGCTGTAGGCATCGCTTCCCCGGCGGACCAGTGCGGCCATCCACGGCCACGTCCCCGGTTCAGCCTCATCTCCGCCTACAATGCGGATCGTCTGCTGTTCATTGTCTGTTCTCTCCTGTCTCCTGTTTTCTGAAACTGATGAGCGGCCCACGCTGATGACCCATGACCACTGCTCTTTCCCTCCCCCGCGCACAGTGATATTTTCGAGGCTCACATCAGCGCCTTCCTGTATGTGAAGAATCTGATCCTCTCCGTTGCCTTCAAGAACCGTGCCCCCGTCAGGAGACCCGATGAGACTCAGATGCGAGATAATCTTCAGCGTTCCTTCCGGCCCCAGCGTGAAGACTCCTTCCGGGAGGATGATATTATCCCGGAAACCACCCTGGGGAGAGCCGTCTATGGACTGGTTGGTGCCCGCGGCCAGTATTGCCTCACGCAGAGAGAGTTCTCCGTCATCATCCACCACGTCAGCCAAGGTCGTAACAACGATGGACACCAAGCCTTTTTCCACTGTCACAAAGATATTTCCCTCAGCCGTGCCGTCACTGTTATCAGTTATGGTATAAGTGAAGCTGTCCTCGCCCACAAATCCCGGGTTCGGCGTATATGAGACGATTGCGCCGTCATGGGTGGCGGTCCCGTGAGAAGGTGCGGATACGGATACAATAGTCAGAGAAGTGTCTCCGTCCGGGTCAGTGTCGTTGTCCAAAACCTCAATGACGACCGGTTCATTCTCGGCCGTAACAGCCATATCCTCGTTGGCAATCGGTTTCGCTGATTCAAGGCCGATTTCAAGGCCCCAGGAAATCAGGGTGCCTTCATCCCAGATATTATCATCATAAAGTCTCAGGGTCCATTCTCCCTCTGCCGGCTCCCCGAGAAGCGCAGACAAAGGCTCGGCAGGCTGGAAAGCCTCTCCGATAAAAGGGATGTCGCTGCTGTTTATGGCGATTTCAGCCTCATCGTCCAAGGTTGTACCTGTCAGATGTCCTCTTGGGCCGGACAAATTCTCAAAAAGCAGGATGCTCGTGCCAAAAGGCGAAATCAGATAGGCACGAAGATCCTCAATATTCGGATGCCGAATATTGAGGATGACATTCACATCTGTTATTGCCGCTTTTTTGGTGATTTCAAGGGAAGAGACCGCGTCTCCCTCATCAGGAATGGGCAGACCGATCTCACCACTGTCCGCAGTGATGAAGGGGGCTTCTGCAACCTTCACATAAGTCTCGGCAATGGCCGGAGAATGCCCGATATCGGCCTGTGGTGTCTGAATCGTATGCTCAACACGATTGGTTAATATAATCGGAGGACTCACTCCGTCATTGGGAGGAATGGCATCCGCCTCCACCATCACCTGATAACGAATGGTGGATGCCTTCACCCAGTCAAAACAAATCGTCAGACCGTCTTCGATTTCCGCGTCATTATAGGCATATTGCAACCCCTGCCTGCCGTCTGCGTTTTCAATGCCGATGGTGGCTGGAACGGAAGTTCCCCTGATATTATCATAAGCAAAAACAATTTCATAAGCACCCGGAGTGTCATCTTCTATGCGGCTCATAATAATCTCGAAATCAAACCGCTCATCCGTACTCCCGGCCGGGGCTGGTTCGACATCGTCATATTCAATGATCATCGTGACATCCCCGGGGGTTCCGGCAACAGTGACGCCCCGATTGGCAGCTGCATCATAAACGATCTCCAGATCCCGCCAAAAAGGGGCGATCAGGTTGTTGGGCGCAGCTGTATTGGGAATACCAGTGTTCTCTCCCGGATTGACCCCGGGAGCGGAATCCATAAAGACAAATCCGTTATCGGTGAGCCAGAGACCGTCAGGATATGTCTCTCCAAAAAAACTGACCGGATCAATCCCCCCGTAGTACTCATCAAACCGGATCACGATGTCATCCCCTTTGATGCCGGGTTTGGGGAAAATACCATACTCCTCCAGATTGATATAAGCGGTATCACACAGAAAATCATCCTGGTTCGTACTCATACGATATTCAGCGATCTTCTCCAAAGACCATAAAAGCTCATTCCCGTTGATTTCATCAGGCTCAATGGTGGCGGAACCGGGTATGTATCTCATTCCTTTGGGAAGCGTGTTCCTGAGCGTGTAACTGACATCATCTCCCTGAACCGTATCCGGCTGAATACGCAGGGTGCAGGTGACAATGTCCCCGGGGCGAACTGCATCAGCATCGCCGGTATCCAGGCTGATAGTCACATCATCCTGAATACGGAGGAGAGAAAGGGGCATGGACAGAATATTGTCCGGGTGAGCAGCTTCTGTGCCTACTTCCAGCCAGCCTTTTTTAATATCGCCGACCTGAAACTCGGGAATGTTCCAGAAGACGTTGATATCAAAAGGCTCATCAAAAAGGACGGTTTCAGGGCCCGAGGCAGTGACATTGCCTTTGCTGTTTTCATCAATGCGTGTGATGGCCAGGGTAAACTTATCCTCCGGGGCCTCAGTTCCCCTCCAGTTCTGAACCAGCACCCAGTAAGTTCCGGCTTCTATGCTTCCATCAGCTTTGGAAAATTCGCAGGTTTCATACCATAATGTTCCCGCGCTCTTACAGCGTTCTTCATCCGCGCTCGGGGTTCCGTCGGCGTTGTCGTCAATGCCGACGTACATATCAAAGTCGGGGACATCGGATGCAGCAGCAAGTTCAATGAGAAGGCTTTTGATGCCGGCAGAGGCATTCACCAGTCTGACTGAAACGCCGTCATTCAGATCATCATAGACATCATCATGGGCAGAGTCCTGGGACAGCGAGCCTTCAAACACCTCAGGCTCGCTGAAGTATGCATTGACGGCCAGGCTGTCCGTGCCAATGGCTTTAAGTCCCTTCAACATGTAAACACCCTGGTTTCGGCGGGTTTCAATTTCAAGAGACTCCATAGGCGATATGCCTGAAAGGGGACGGATGGCAAGCGGAAAATGAGCAGACACCGGGGCTTTGATGCCCGTTGTCTCTTCTCCGTTGTCTCTTGTCCGTTGTAACTGGCTGTCGCTGTCCGAACATGATCCATTGACCGTTGACGCGTCAGGGCTGAAAAGAATTTCAGAAAATATCCATTCATCAGAAGTCAGGTTTCTGACATCCGCGGTGATTATGATCTCCTGGGTTCCTCCCGGTTCAAGGGTGAAGGTCTGGGGTTCTGCAGTTAGTATTTCCGCGTCTGAAGCTGAAACTGTCCAGTTTACCGAAATATCCGATGTACTCCTCAACACCCGGGTCCAACTGCATTTGCCGAGGCATCCGGCATTTGTCAGACCGGGCAGGTTCAATGCGGAAGGGTCTCCTTTTTCAGACGGGTCAGCGGCCCTGAAGTTTTCCGTACTTTCATGAAGGACAAAACCGGCCCGGGTTGCTCTGCTCACATCCACCCGGCCACCTCCGAGATCAAAGGGCGTTGCAGGATGATCCCCTGATGCATCCCGCGCCTTATGGTCCTGGCTGACAGCAGTGATCGTCAGTGCGGATTGAATTTCCGAAGGCGTCCAATCGGGATGCAGCGATTTGAGCAGAGCACCAAGGCCCGCGACAACAGGGCTGGACATGGATGTGCCTTGGATAATCTGAAAAAATTCGCCCTGATTGCCCAATCGTCCGATCTCGCCATGGATCGTATCCACCCATTCCGGCGACGCAGCAGACAGAAGATGGATTCCGGGAGCGGTGAGGTCAGGTTTGATGATATTTATCGGTTTGACGATATTCAGCAGGGAATCTGGGCTGCTTTCGGTTATCGCGGGACCGCGTGAGCTGAGACCGAGAACTGTATCCACGGGAACACGGGGGTCAGGGGAAAAGAACGGCTCACCCTGTGTAAAACGGATTGTCGGAGGCTGTGTGCTTTGTGCGATGAATTCCTTGATTTCCAGTCCTTTCTCGTACAAAACAAGCACGCTGGGAATGGGATACGGAAAAGAACTGAGATCATAGCTGTTTTCATCATTATAGAGGAGGATTGCTCCCGCGCCGCCGTCTTGGACAAAGTTCCCTTTCACCGCAGTGGCGATCTCTCCCCGTTTGCACAAAACCGCATCAGTTGAGCGAAATGTTCCGGTAGGAAAAGGATTGAGACAGTACCCGGAAGTATCCCCTTTGACATCGGCAATTCCCTCGGTATCCACCAGATTGAAATCACTGATACCCCGGGTGGGGCTGGCTCCGTAGAAATTCCGAATTTCAGATTCAGAATTTTGAATTTCGATATCGCTGAGAAAAAGGCGGTTGAAGTAACTGGCTCCCACCGTGGTCACCCACGGGGCATTCGCCGGAGAACCGATGGTACTCATATCCGGTCCGTTGTTCCCCGCGGAAACAACCACAAAGACACCGGCTTCCCGGGCTGCGAGAAATGCCTGGGCATCAGGGTCTTTCCAAGGGTCAGAGGCAAATTCGTTCCCAATCGAGTAGTTGATGACATCCACTCCGTCCGCGACCGCTTTGTCAATGGCTGCCAGCAAATCAGAAGTGACGCCGCCCCCTGGGCCGGTGGCTTTATAAGAAGCAATGTGGGCGCGGGGAGCCATCCCGGAAACCATGCCCCTGTCAATACCATAGATCGTCGCGGGAACATTTTCATTGCCTGCAGCGGTGGCCGAGATGTGGGTTCCATGCCCGTTATCGTCCCGGCCTGAGTGGAACAGACCGTCGTAGTTATCTCCTTTGTTCGCCAAGTATGCTTTGAGAAAATATTGAATTCCGATCAGTTTGTTATTGCATGAATATCCTTTTGTGCCGTCGGCCGGAGGGGTGCATTTGCCGCCCCATTTCACTGGCGGTGGTGGATAGCTTCCATCGTCGGCAAACGAGGGATGTTCGGGCCATATACCGCTGTCAATGATGCCCACAATGATCCCTTCGCCTTTGGTTCCGGGCTGTCCGCAGGTACCGCTGCCATCCCATATCGCGTTGGCATTGATGAAAGCGGGGGACGTATCGGTCATCATACGGCGCGGCCTGTCCTGATGTACGGAAACCACTTCCGGGAGTTTGGCAATTTCCGCAGCTTCCCCAGGTGTCAGGCGGAGAGCCATGCCGTTAAATACCACCTCATATTTGTAAATCGGGTTAAGCAAAGGGTTGATGTTTTTTTTCATAAACGCCGTCAACTGATCCTGCTTATCGGAAAGGTGTTTGCGATAAGCTTTGCTGGCAGGTGTACGGACATCCAGACGTTTTTTGCCAATGCTTCGGGGATGGGTTGCCGAAAATTCGGGAATTCCTCCTTCGTAAGTTGCCAGCGGCAGGTCAGATAATCGGATGATATACAGTTTGATGTTTGATGTTTGATGTTTGATGTTTGATGTTTGATGTTCGATGTTCGATGTTTGATGTTCGGTGTTTGATGTTTGATGTTTGATGTTTGAACTTTTACTTCTC